>NZ_JAEINN010000009.1 GCF_016342405.1 Maridesulfovibrio ferrireducens
GGCGTTCAGCCGTTGCCGACCCGAGAAAGAGGTTCTATGAGAATCCAACCAAACAGTCAATAGGTTTTTGAATTATTATGGGCATCCCCTCATATTAGTTCACTTAACGCCGTTAACCTTAGATTTTAAAGTAATGCAGAGCTCGTTGCTATCTATATATATAGGGGATGACCTTCCAGACCCAAAACGAAAGCAGAACAGCTCCGCATATATTCAGAACCATTCCCAACCCCAACATAGACCGTAATGACACTCTCTTCATCTCTCCAAAGGCCAAACTGTTGCAGGGAGTGGCTATCGGAGTCATGAACGCACAGGTTGAAGCTATAGAAACCAGTATCATAAGTAGCATAGGGCTGGTTTCGAATGAAAAAGCTGTGTGAACCACCACTGCGAAGAAGGCCGTTGAAACTACCGTGTTGCTGAGTATCTCTGTAAGTAGAATCACAACCGCTGCTGTTACCAGATAGAGCAGGTATCCTCTTTGTCCATCCACAGCCATCAAGGTTAAAAGGTCTTTGAACTCTTCTGCCGCATACTCGTCAAGATTTAAAAGCTTCACTGCGACAATGAATACCCCTAAAATTAAAAGCAATAAGAGTCCCCGCTTTGGTACCCCTTCGAGTAAGCTCCCCCAGCTCATCAACTTCCCTTTCCCAAATATCAACTTAAGAAACACAACCGTAAAGATCAGAGCGACGACAGGTTCGAACTCCGCATAAAACGGAAGGAACTCTCTTATAACCGAACTGACCAGCCAGAACCCCAGGAATATTCCGAAGATGCTCAGTCCCCGCTTTTGCTTTATGGTTATCCGTTCCACTTTATTTAAAAATTTTGACGGGATTGCCTGCTCTCCCTTTGGAATAGCAAAACGGACTACAAACCATGAAAGCAAGAGGAACAGAATAACCAGCGGCAATGCCCATATGAACCAGTTGAAAAAGGTAATCTGCTCTCTGCCCGCAACTTTGAAGAAATCCATCGCACCGATAAGCAGTATATTTGCAGGACTTCCAATAAGCGACCCCATCCCTCCGATATTTGCTCCATATATAATAGATAGAGTTAGAGGTGTGGTCATGGATTCAAGTTCTGCGTCCAGTTTACGGATGACAGGAATCATGGCCAGCACTGTTACAGCATTTGGAATGAACATGGACATTCCCGCTGAAACGAATATCAATGACAATAACAGATAGTCAGCTCTTCCACGGCTGAAGCTGACGGCTTTTGCAGAAAAATATTCGGGCAGCCTCACAGAGGCCATCACCTGGTACAGAATGTACCCGGTAACGAAAAGTAACAGGAGCGGTGCTCTTTCATATATATATAGTAGGAAGCTCATTCAGAAATTCTACCTGTGCAGTTATTATTAGTTGAGACAACGCTCGGCATCCACTCCGTTCAACGTCCCGACAAATTTATATATTTTAAACTCAAACTCAAACTTTATGAAAACTGATTTTATAAATTGCCCAAATCGTGTTGACTAGTCCAGCTTAATACAAATACTACCACTTCAAGCAACTTTAGAAAACTATCCCATTATCAGGAATAATAAATGTCAGAATTTGTCCATTTACATGTTCACACCGAGTACAGCCTGCTGGACGGTGCCATCCGCATCAAAGATTTATGTCAAAGGGCTAAAGATCTCGGAATGCCGGCAGTTTCCATAACCGACCACGGAACCATGTTCGGAGCCGTGGCATTCTATATGACTGCGCTCGACATGGGCATTAAGCCGATCATAGGCTGTGAAGTGTATGTGGCTCCCGGCGACGTAGATGATGAGGATGCACACACAAAAAAAGATCGCAGAGAAAGGTTTCACCTTATACTTCTGGCAAAAAATCAACAAGGATACAAAAATCTTATCAAGCTTGTATCCCTCGGATACCTTGAAGGCTTTCACTATAAACCACGCGTAAGTAAATACCTGCTAAACAAATACAGCGAAGGGCTTATTTGCCTTTCGGCCTGCCTTGCCGGTGAGCTCAGTAAATCTCTAATGAACGAAGGGATCGATGCGGGCGTTGAAATGGCGCAGACATACGCCAAAATGTTCCCCGACAACTTCTACATCGAAGTTCAAGCCAACGGCCTTGATATACAGGAAGATGCTAACAAGCTGCTCATTGAATGCGCCAACCGCACAGGCTTACCGCTTGTTGCCACCAATGACTGCCATTACCTGACTCAAGATGACTATGAAGCTCATGACCTGCTGCTCTGTATTCAGACCCAGACAACTGTGGATGCTGAGAAAAGAATGCGCATGGACACCAATGAACTTTACTTTAAAACGCCTGAGGAAATTGAACAATATTTCGCGCATGTACCGGAAGCTGTAGCCAATACTCAGCGCATAGCCGAGATGTGTAATCTTGAAATTGAACTCGGCAACTACTACTTCCCGGAATATGACCTCCCCGAAGGCATGACCATCAACACCGAATTCGAAAAGCTTTGCCGCGAAGGTCTGAAAAAAAAACTGGAAAATGTTCCCTACGAAGTTGATGAAAAGAAATATTGGGACAGGCTTGATTACGAGCTGGGTATCATTATCGAGATGGGCTTTCCTGCATACTTTCTTATTGTTCAGGACTTCATCAACTGGGCCAAGGACAACAGAATTCCAGTAGGCCCGGGTCGAGGCTCGGCGGCGGGTTCTATAGTTGCATGGTCCTTGCGAATCACAAACATCGACCCGCTCCCCTATGATCTGCTCTTTGAAAGATTCCTCAACGTTGAACGTATTTCCATGCCTGATATCGACGTCGACTTTTGCGAGCGTAGAAGACTTGAGGTTGTTAAGTACTGTTCCGAAAAATACGGATGGGATCACGTAGCTCAGATCACCACATTCGGAACCATGAAAGCCAAAGCTGTAATCAAGGATGTTGGCCGTGCAATGGGCATGGCTTTTGCTGAAACGGACAAGATCGCAAAACTTATACCTGATGATCCGGGCCTGCTGGCAAAAATGCTCGGTGTAAATAAAGCTAAAATCAATGTTGCAAATGCAGTTAAGGCCATCCCTGAATTGCAGAACATGGTGGATTTCGATCCGAAAATTGCCAAGCTGATAGATATCGCCAACCGTTTGGAAGGAATGTCCCGCCATGCCTCCACTCACGCGGCAGGTGTTGTTATCTCCGACAAACCCATGACTGACTACCTTCCCCTTTATCGTGGTAAAAAGGGCGAAGTTGTTACCCAGTACGACATGAAAAAGGTCGAAAAAGTCGGCCTGATTAAGTTTGACTTTCTTGGCCTGAGAACCATGACCGTTGTTGAAGACTGTCTTGATATTATACGGGAACAAGGCAAAGAAGCTCCAGACCTCGACAACCTTATTCTGGACGATCAGGCCACTTATGATATTTTTTGTAAAGGGGATACTGACGGAGTTTTTCAGGTTGAATCTTCGGGGATGCGTAAATATCTGCGCATGCTCAAACCGAACTGCTTTGAAGATATTATCGCAATGCTCGCCCTGTACCGCCCGGGTCCACTCGGTTCGGGAATGGTTGACGAGTTTATTAAACGTAAGCACGGTGAAATAGAAGTCAGCTACCTCTATCCCACCCTTGAAGACAGTTTGTCCCCTACTTACGGAGTTATTGTTTATCAGGAACAGGTTATGGCGGCAGCCATGATCATCGCCAACTATTCACTCGGAGAAGGTGACTTGCTCCGACGTGCAATGGGTAAAAAAGACCCTGAAGAAATGTCCAAACAGCGGGTTAGATTTCTCGAGGGGGCACGGGAAAATGAGATTCCGGAAAAAACAGCTAACGCGATTTTTGACCTTATGGAAGAATTCGCGGCTTACGGTTTCAACAAATCCCACTCCGCAGCTTACGCACTTATTTCATACTATACGGCCTTCCTTAAGGCGCATTTCCCTGTAGAATTCATGGCAGCTCTGATGAGTACTGAAATGAATAATACCGAAAAAACCATCATGTACATCAATGCCTGTCGCGACATGGAAGTTACTGTCCGTCAGCCGGATATCAACTTAGGTAAAGCAAGGTTCTCTGTTCATCACGGGGACATTCTTTACGGCATGGCCGGAATTAAGAACGTTGGGGAAGAGGCTATCGATGAAATTGTTATCGAACGCGAAAAGAACGGATCTTTTTCCAGCCTGATTGATTTCTGCTCACGGGTAAACCTGCGCAGAGTTACGAAAAGAGTAATCGAATATCTGATCCGGGCAGGAGCTATGGACTGCCTCGACGTTACGCGTGCCGGTCTCATGGCTGGTCTTGATAAGGCTGTTTCCTACGGTCAAAGAAAAACTAAAGAGAAAGAATCCGGCATGCTCAATATGCTTGATATGCTCGGAGGTTCAAAAGAATCAGACAGCGCACCTACCCCCGTAACTTTTGAAGAATTCAATACAGAAGAATGGGATGACGACGAAAAGCTTAAACTTGAGAAAGAAGCTCTCGGGTTCTTTTTAACAAGCCACCCGCTTCTCGCCTACCATCACGAAATGAAAAGACTGGGCCTCGTCACAATTGATGAGTGCAAGCAGATGTCCAACGGAGCACAGGTCAGACTCGGTATAATAATTCCGACCTATAAAGAATATGTCACCAAAAAAGGCGACAAAATGGCCTTCTGTCAGATGGAAGATATGACCGGCTCCGGTGAACTGACCATGCTGCCCAACACTTTTGCCGTTGCCGAACATTTTTTATCGGAGGATCAACCTCTGTTGATAAAGGGCAAGATAGATCTCCGCGATCAGGAAGACGGAGACTCAGATGCACCGAAGCAGGCAAAAGTTCTGGCGGAAGAAGTTTCTCTATTAGCCAATGCTCAAGCGGGATGTCAGGAAGCTGTTCCTCTTCCGGTTCACCACAAGCTCTGCTCCGAAGAAGGAATAACAGAACTTAAAGCCATCCTTGGCGGATATCCCGGATCGGCGCCCGTAACTCTTCAACTTTTCCTGGAAGAAGCAGTATGCTCTTTGCGACTTGGACCATCTTATATGATAAGACCCAATGGAGATTTCTGGAAAGAATTCAATATGTGGCGCAAAAAAGCTTCTGCGTAAAAGACTAAACAACGATCAATAAATAAAGACAATAAGATTAGACTCAAGGAGAACATAATGAACAAAGGGACATGGAGACTTAAAGTAAAAAAAGATTTCGCTGCAGCGCACCAGTTAAGAAACTACGGTGGAAAATGCGAAAATATACATGGTCATAATTTTGGGGTTGAAGTTGAGATTGAAGGAAACAAACTTGATTCCAAGATCGAAATACTCATGGACTTCAAAGTACTTAAGAATGAACTTTCCGCAGTATTGGAAACACTGGACCACAAGCATCTCAACGAGATTGAATACTTTAAGCACAGAAACCCCTCGTCAGAAAATCTGGCCCGTTATGTTTATGAAGAAATGAAAAAAAGAGTCGAAACAGACGGGATTAAACTTGTCTACGCCTCTGTCTCAGAAAATGACTCTTCCGTAGCGACATACAGCGAAGCTTAGTCCTATGCGCTTAGTGATACAAAGAACCAGTAGAGCAAAAGTTGATGTTGCGGAACGTACTGTCGGGTCCATCGGGCCGGGGATAATGGTACTGGTCGGATTCGGAAAAGAAGATACAGCAAAGCTTCCGGTTTCAAAATCATGGGAAACAATCATTAATAAAATGATAGGTCTCAGAATTTTTGAAGACACCGAAGGACGCATGAATCATTCACTGAAAGACTTCGAAGGAGACATCCTTCTTATTTCGCAGTTCACTCTCTACGCCTCCTGCCGCAAGGGAAGAAGACCCTCTTTTACAGACGCGGCTGCGCCTGCTCTTGCAAACAGTTTATTTGAAAAGTTTACTGAAACAGTCAGGACCAAAGCGCCGGGAAAAGTCGAAACAGGTGAATTCGGAGCCCTTATGAATATCGACTTTGTTAACTGGGGGCCTGTTACAATCTTTTTGGATTCCAAAGATTTCGCCTAAAAATTCAGCTTTTAGCTTGACTTATTTTGCGAAAAAGGGAGGATTAGGTTTATTAAATCAGTCACTCATATCGACAACACTTGCAACAACTGACCGGAATTATACTTCCTATCAGTAAGGACATCCGGAGCATTCATGCATAGCTTTGTGCTGGAAGCGGTTCCCAACCCTGAAGAAAGTAGAGAAATTGCCAGAAGAGCAATTCTTATACTTAAAAAGTTCATCTCGAATGAAGGCATACTTCATGACATAGACCTAGTCTTAACAGAAGCATGCTCCAATGTAGCCAGACACGCTTATGAAAAAGTAGCTGACTGCAACAGGCTGGAACTGAAAATATCAATCTTTCCGCCAGAATACATTGTCCTTGAAATTGCGGACTGGGGAAAAGGACTTTGTTCTGAAACCATTGATTTCTCAATGCCTTCGCCAGAAGCGGTTGGAGGACGCGGCATGTTTATTATGTCCAAACTAATGGATTCTTTCGAACTTATTAAAGAAAATGATAAGAACATAATCAGGTTAACTCGCAGGATAGAGGAAGATCAATGGCAGACGAAAGAATAACCATTTCCGACGGAGTGCTTACTCTTAAATTCGGAAAAGAAATCACCATCGAATCTATCTATGATTTCAAAAATGAAGTCGAAAAGCAAAGCAACTCTTCTGAAATAAAAATTGTTATTGCCAATCTTTCAGAAGCCCTCTTTTTAGACAGTTCAGGAATAGGCTTCCTCGTGTCCTTGAATTCCAGACTGAAAAGCCTCAATAAGAATATGTATCTATTACGCCCAAGCGAGCACATACGTAAAACATTGGAACTCGTCAGGCTGATTTCTTTTTTCGATATAATTGAAGACGAAAGAGAAATTTCTTAGTTTTTCAGCTACCTACGGAGCCTGCCATGCCCTGCCTGAAGCACTTCTTCGACCCGGACTTTAATCATCAGAACCTGAAACCAACTCAGAAAAATGACGGAAGTACCGATTTCTATAATATGGGATACGTTCAAAGCGTTGTCATAGGGCAAATTCTTGCCCAGTGGCAGGAAGAGGAAGAAGAGGGAAAGTGTGCAAATGGATACAGGCACTATTCTGAAAAAAAATTTCCAAAAGGCCCAAACACAAAAATCAATCCAGACGACTCAGATCAATTAATTGCGACTCGCAACGGCTACGTTTTTTATAACGAAGACGGTCTGATCATGGTCAAGGAACTGCTCAACATCAGAGGAGATGTGGGTTTGTCCACTGGTAATATTTTTTTCATTGGAGATTTGGTTGTACATGGTTCAATCAAATCCGGATTGGAGGTAAATGCCTTTAACGTTAATGTAAAAGGTATTATTGAGCAGGCTTATGTCAAGGCTGGTGGATTTTTGAAATGTGACGGAGGCATCAAAGGACATGGTCGGGCTCAGATTGAAGCAAAAGAAAGTCTACGGGCAAACTTCTGTGAAAATGCAACAATTGTAAGCGGTAAAAATATTATCATTGATAAAAGTTGCATGCACAGTAAAGTTTATTCCGAAGGTAAATTTGCAGTTAAAGGCAGACTATGCGGCGGCCCTTGCTACAGTAGCCAGTACATCTATGTAGGGGAACAACTCGGTGGCGGACTTAGCACCCCGGCTCAATTAATAGTTGGATACAGTCCTTTGGTACTGCTGCACATAGACAAAATATCTGGACAAATAGACAAGCTGAACGACCTTATAGCAGAATTGACAGGTAAACTGTCAAACGATGCAAGCAATGCGATTGAATACAGAGAAAAAATTGATAAGTATGAGATAAAAGTCCGTTTCTTAAAAAACAAAAAGAAAGAGCTGTGGAACACACTGGAACAGACTGCAAAACTTGAATCTTGCAGAATAATGGTTTCAGGTATTGTCAAAGCAGGTGTAGAAATAAGTATCGGACAAGCTTTTTTACAGGTTAATGAACCCTTGGAAGATGTTTTCTTCTATTATGAAAACCATGAAATTAAAGTGGGATCTCCCGCGCTAAAGAAATAGATACATATATGGATATTGCAACTTTAATAGGTATTGTCGGCGGATTTGGTCTTATTGTCGCAACGATTATGATGGGGGGTAATGCTGCAGGTTTTCTTGACGCTCCTTCTGCTATTGTTGTTCTCGGAGGTACTTTTGCCTCTGTCTTTATTATGTTCCCCATGAGCGTAGTTCTGAAAGCATTCAAAATAGCTCTTAAAGGATTCTTCTCAAAATCAAGAGACCCCAAAGCTATTATTGATCAAATCGTAGCGCTTGCTGAAACAGCAAGGAAAGAAAGTCTAGTGGCCCTTGAAAAAGTTGCAATAGATGATCCTTATCTAAAAAAAGGTGTCATCCTTGTCGCAGATGGTACTGACTCCACGATAGTTCGGGCTATCATGGAGATTGAAATTGATTTCATGAAAAAAAGACACTTTCAAGGCCAGTCAGTTATGAAAGGCATGGGAGCAATGGCCCCTGCATTCGGTATGATCGGTACACTCATCGGCCTGGTTAACATGCTTTCCAACCTCAGTGATCCTGACGCAATCGGACCTGCAATGGCGATTGCATTGCTCACAACTCTTTACGGATCAGTTCTTGCCAACGTCGTTTTCCTTCCTCTCGCTAAAAAGCTTGAAGAACGCTCATTTGAAGAGTCACTGTATATGGAAATCATGGTTGAAGGAATTGTCGCTATTCAGAAAGGGGAACACCCATCGATTGTAAAAGAAAAGCTTCAATCATTCCTTGCACCGGCAATGCGCGACGCGGCAGCCTAGCATAAAGGTCTGTCATGGCAAAAATAGTAATTCTTAAGCCGAAAAATAATGATCCACCTCCAGAGGAAGGGTTACCTCCGTGGATGGCGACATTTGCGGACATGGTTACTCTTTTGCTCTGCTTTTTCGTGCTTCTTTTATCTTTTGCATCCAATGACGCTGAAAAATTTAAAGAACTCTTAGGCTCAATTAAAGACGCATTCGGAGTTAAAATTGAAAGGCCCGAAGCGGATCACCTTGCACTTGCTCCGTCGGACCTACAGCGCAAAGAAATAAAAATGGACAGCAATGATAAAAGACTACTTGGTCTTGTCCTGCGTATTAAAGCCCTTCTGGATGATGACGAGTCCACCCGAAAATCCTCCGGCGTAAATGCTGATCAGGACGGCGTAATCATGAGCACCGACAGCGCGTCACTATTTGAGCCCGGAACAGCGAAGTTAAAACCGGGTGCGAACAAGGTTCTAAACAAGGTCATCAGTATCCTTAAAGAAAATAATTACAACCTTGTTGTTCGAGGACACACCGACAACATAGAAACCAGCTCGAAAAAATTTCCAACAAACTGGGAGCTTTCAGCCGCAAGAGCGGCCAGAGCTTTACGCTACATCGCAGAACATGGCGGAATTTCGACCAAAAGACTCAAAGCTGTCGGATATGCAGACACTCAGCCACTAGTAAAAAATGACACCCCCGCCAACAGAGCAAAAAACAGAAGGATTGAATTTTTCTATCACAAACCTGCACGCGACTCATGGTAGGACATTTAAATGACTGAAAAATACATTGCTCAGGTTATTAAGAAAGATTCAAGATTGCAGGATATATGCATTTCCTCCGACAACAAAACAAAGCATATGTGGGGAAAATACGGCCCCCGCAATGAAACGAAGCTTTCATCAGAAGCTGATCCCCAAAAAATGATTCTACTCATAGGGTCCGGAATAGGGGTTACCGCAGAAATTTTACTGGAACAGACAAACCGTCCTCTGCTCATACTGGACTGCGAAGAACCTATTCTCGCCGTGACCGACTTAAAAAGAAAATTTCAAAATCATCAGAATGTCTGCTGGATAAACACATCCTCCCCGACCACAGCAGTCCGCCATATTTTAGAACTCAAACGGCAATATAAACTTGATATTCAACTGCTGACCATACCTTTTTACCTCAGACTTTCCCCTTTTTATACAGAAGTAACTCAGCTACTTCTGAACGAAGCAACTACTAAGCCGCAACATCCGTCATGGCCGAAATTTCAATCTGAAAATCCCAGAATACTGCTTCTGACCAGCCAATACTTTTTGATGGGTGAAATTGTCGCGGCATGCGAAAGACAATCCATTCCGCATATGTTCATAAATATGGATGCCAAAGAAATGAACCTTGATATCTTTGTCTCCAGAATATCTTCAGCAATAAATATTTTCAGGCCAGACTTTGTGCTGACGGTAAATCATCTGGGAGTCGATCAGGAAGGAGTCTTAAACACCTTACTCCATAAATTTGATGTCCCTATGGCTTCATGGTTTGTCGACAATCCGCTACTTCTGCTCCCCCTTTACAAAGCTCAGGCCGACAGCAACACCACTCTCTTTACATGGGATGCCGACCGCATGGATTCTCTTAAGGACTTGGGGTTCCAAAACATATTTCATCTTCCGCTTGGAACAGATCAAACCAGATTCAACCCCGGTAATGGTTGCAGCAATCCCGAATGGGCCAGAGATATTTCTTTTGTCGGCAATTCAATGGTTCACAAAACAGCGCGCCGCTTAGAAGCAGCAGGACTTTCCGGCCCGCTAAGACTTCGCTGGAAAGAAATCGCGCATGAATTTGGAAAAAGATCAGAGCCCTCAGTCTTTAATTTTTTAAAAACTGATTACCCGGAATTAATTCCACATTATGATAATCTCAATTCCCCATACCGCAAACTTGCTTTTGAAACTCTTATCATCTGGCAGGCAACACTTGAATACCGCCTCGCATGTGTAAAACAAACGCTGAATTATTTACCTATGATAGTAGGGGATAGCGGTTGGAATGAACTACTGAAAGATGAAGAGACATGGGAATATCATTCTGAACTTTCATACTATGAAGATCTCCCTCGCTTCTACCCTTGTTCAAAAATAAATTTCAATTGCACCAGCCAGCAAATGAAAGGTGCAGTAAATCAACGAGTCTTCGACGTTCCGGCCTGTAACGGTTTTATTCTTACAGACCATAGATATCAGATGGAAAATTTATTTGAACCCGGCAAAGAAATCGCTGTCTATTACAACACCGAAGAAATACCAGAGATGATAGAAAAATACTCTGCAGAGCCGGATTCAAGGACGAAAATAATAAAAGCAGCGCGAAAAAGAATCATGGCCGAACACACATACGACTGCCGTATCAAAACTCTTATTAAATACATGCGCAAAGCATATACCTAGATAAAAAAAAACCCCTGAACAAAATTCAAGGGCTTAAATTACATTTTTGCTTTCCGCCCGGAAAGCTTAGTCTAACCTCATGAAAATCCGCCAGCCCCACATCCCCCCGCTCCGGAACCTCCGGATGGCGAAGAATATGAACCGTTTCCGGAACTTCCGTCAGACAAATGACCAATGCAAGCCGAAATCAATTTGATAGTATCCTGACTTCCGCAGGATAAACATTCAGGAGATTCAGAATTTGAAACTGAAACCAACTCCTCAAAAATATGCCCGCATTTATTGCATTTATATTCATAAATAGGCATAAACTATTTTCCCTTACGTCCTGTCTTCTTTTTTACATCAGACTGCGCACGGCAGCCTCCAGCAGGACGTCACGGCTGAATTCCAAGTTTAGGCATAACAAACTTAAGTAAAATAAAGACTCCACCGACAACGGCAAGAAGACCTAGTAAATCCATCATATCAGACCTCACAAGATTATTTCTGGTTCATATACCAAGTAACGATTGCATCGAAAAAGTCAATCGCAAGACAAAGAACCAATCTCGAATAATGATACCATTCTTAATATTCTAGATCTACATAAAATGAAAAAGTTGACCCCTCACCCATCAGACTTTCTACCGAAAGGACCCCACCCATCATTCCAACCAACTTACGTGAAATAGGAAGACCTAAACCGGTTCCACCATATTTTCGAGAAGTTGACGAATCCGCTTGAGTAAAACTTTCAAAAATAGTGCTAATCTTATCCTGCGGTATCCCTATCCCTGTATCTGAAACAGAAAAAACAATTCTTGCTGCATCATCTACAGCAACACAAACTTCAACAATTCCTTCGCCGGTAAATTTTATGGAATTACTGATTAAATTTGTCAAAACCTGCCGGATGCGTGTCGGGTCCCCGATCACTTTTTCAGGAACTGCATCTGTCACCTTGCAGAGAATTGTAAGCCCTTTTTTAGCGGCTTCTACATTAAGCACAGACACAACCCTTTCTATCATTTCACGAAGAATAAATTGATGCTTCTCAATTTCTAAATATCCCGCTTCTATCTTAGAAATTTCAAGAACATCATTTATAACTTCAAGCAGCGACTCCCCCGCAGTCCCTGTCACTTCCAAAAAATATTTTTGATCGTTGTCCAGCTTTGTCTCTTTAAGCAATTCAACCATTCCAATAATCGAGTGCATAGGTGTACGTATCTCATGACTCATGTTCGCCAAAAATTCACTTTTAACTCTATTGGCAACTTCAGCCCGTTCTTTCTCTTCCTGCACGAGGTCCAAAGTAGCATTTATTGAATCCGAAAGATCAGTCAATTCGTCATCACCATTTAGTCTCACCTGCAAACGCCTCTCTCCTCCGGTAATACCTTCAGTAACGCCTTCGGTCCCGTCCGCAAAAAGTTGAGCTTTAAGATTTTCAACACGTGATACAAAAAAATAATTCACAAAAAAATAAGTACAAGCCCCGATAACAATCAAAATTGCCAAAGAAAAATACATAAAATTAAAGGTCATAGACGAGCATATGGCATAAATATCCTGTCCCATTTTCAACTTAAGCGAAACAAGAGGTTTACCGAGAACATCCTTCAAAACCTTATAGCCTACAGCGGGAACGCCCACAAAAGAAGAAGAATCAAAAAAGACTCCGTCTTCCTTATTATCCTGCAACTCAGTTAATGAAAGCTGCATATGAAGATTTTTTCCTAATTCTACGATATCTTCGTCTCCAAAAAAACGGCCCATGACCAACGTTCCGCGTGGCTCTTTATCCATTAAGCTGTTCATTATTTTATGAGAAGAAATCATAACAATTGAGTGAGAAATTCTAAGCAGACCGCTTTTACCTTCTTTTCCTGTAGCCTCAATTAAAGCCTTTCCATTGCCTCCCTCGTGAATGAAACATCGTTGAACATCATCAGTACTAACAGTGGAGTGTGCGTCAAAGATCTTCCCGTCATTATCGATAAATAAGACAAAATCCACATTCAAAGTATTAAATACTTCTGGAACGAGATTCGAGCTGATAAATTTTTCATTATGATCTTTCATAAATTGGAAAGATCCATCCCACCATGCCCAGTCACTACATGAACGACCTAGCTCTTCTATTGATTTTGATACCGCATAAAAAACACGATCAAAATTTTCTTCAACCAAAGACTTCTCGATCAGATATGAACTGTGCTTCATAAACTGAGAAATGCCGCCCCATGATCCTATCAGCATAGTTGCGCACATAAGCAAAACGCCAACCATAGTCTTAGTTTTTAAACTAACTCTCATTCATAACTCCTTAGAATATGAAACGTTCCTACTCACGTACTAACTATATAAAAAAAAAGAAACCGGATTAATACCCGGTTTCTTTAATAACTGATTTATGTCGTGTTGTTATTTCAAATTACGTCCCAAACTGGGCCTTGAGGAGTGTCTTTAACCTCAACCCCAAGCTCAGTAAGAGCATCTCTGATCTTATCAGATTCCGCAAAATCTTTATTTTTTCTAGCATCTTGACGTGCAGCAACAAGCTCGTCCACTTTTGAAACTTCAATTCCCTTGCGTTCAAGCATGCAGAGCTTAAGCCCGGCTAAAAAAGTCTCAGGTTTTTCAGTGAAAATTCCTAAAACTTCGCCCCATTTCTTCATATCAGCAAGGATACGAGTCCAAGCATCGCGTCCACCTTCACTTTTACGCCATGCCTTATCTTCGGCAATGCGCCCGGCAAGACGGACAAGTGTGAAAATATACCCCATTGCTCCGGCTGTATTCACATCGTCTTCCATAGCGGCGTCCCAACCCTTTTCTGCATCCTCAAGCTCGGTAAGAACTTCGGCAGGTAAAGCAGCTTTGGACCATTTAGCCTTTTGAAGAGCTTCTTCCATCTGCTCCATGGCAGAATAGACGCGGCGAATACCTTTTTCAGCTTCTTCGAGAGCTTCAAATGAAAAATCAAGTGGACTTCGGTAATGCATTGTCAGCAAGAAATAACGCAGTGTTTCAGGGAGAAATTTTGCAATGATATCTCTGATGGTAAAAAAGTTACCAAGAGATTTAGACATTTTTTCTGAATTAATTTGAACAAAGCCGTTATGCACCCAGAAACGAGCCATAGGCTTTCCTGTCGCAGCTTCACTCTGAGCAATCTCATTTTCATGATGAGGAAAACTCAAATCCTGCCCGCCACCATGAATATCAAATGGAAGTGACAAATATTTTTCACTCATGGCTGAACATTCAAGATGCCAACCGGGACGACCTTGTCCCCAAGGACTTTCCCATGAAGGTTCACCCGGTTTTGCAGCCTTCCAAAGTGCAAAATCAAGAGGATCTTTTTTCTCTTCGCCCGGTTTAATACGTGCTCCGGATTGCAAATCTTCAATATTTCTACCGGAAAGTTTGCCGTATCCTTCAAAAGAACGGACTTTGAAATATACATCACCGGAAGGAGTGGAATAAGCGTGCCCTTTATCAATGAGAGTTTGAGTCAGAGTCAACATCTCAGGGATATGCTCGGTACATTTCGGCTCAATATCGGCTCTGAGAATGTTAAGCTTATCCATATCCACATAAAACTCACCGATGAATTTTTCAGCAAGTTCAGCAGCAGAAACGCCGGATTCATTTGCGCGATTGATAATCTTATCATCAATATCGGTAAAATTGCGTACAAATGTTACATCATACCCTTTGTAACGCAGGTAACGAACCAAAACATCGAAAACAACAGAGGAGCGGGCATGCCCTATATGGCAAAGATCATAAGCAGTAATACCGCAGGCATACAAACTAACCTTATTGCCGTTAGAAGGAACAAATTCCTCTTTTTTACGTTCAAGTGTATTATAAAGGCGCATAGCCACTCCTTATTCTCTTTGCTGATCCTAAAATTTCAATTTATGTAATTGCCGATTAAAAACTTCAATCATAACTCATAAACATGCCGATCAGTTAGTTTGCGTTAACAGCTCGGTTGAAGCCGTAACCTCATATAAACTAAGCAGCTCCTCAAAACTGTTACCCATAAAAAGATAGAGAAGGGGAACAGATTTCACAGGCTCAACCCGAACAACCAAGTGCTCGGGATTATCAATAAATTTTATCATTTCTCCATAAAAATCTTCGGCATAGCCATTTCCAAGACTTCTGGATTTTTGCATTTTGAGTTGAAGGTCTTCAAGCATCCCATCGCGGTATGCTGAAGGACTGATCTCCGCTGAAGAAGCAGAAGAATCAATCATTCTGGTAACCAGGGTGTTGTCATGCAAAACAACCCCTCCGTCTAAAACTTTAACTCCGATTAAACCGCTTAGCCCGAAGCTGTCCAGCTTAACATCACCAAGATTAAAGCCTACATCCAGCCTGCAAATATCCTTACCGTCGAAGCGGAGTTTACGCACTGACATCCGTTTTGCTTCATCTTCATATATATAGTCGGCGGAGAGGTCAAAAGACAGGGCCTCATAGCCCATTTTACGAAAATCACGAGTGAGAGTCCCCATGCTCATAAAATCAACAGGAACTGTTATACCTTTGGCTTCTCCCACGAAAAAATATGGAAACCGGTGAGTGTCATCAAATTTTTTAACTGAAACGCTCTCTACCGAGCAAGTTCCGCCAAGAGCAAAGTCGCATTGAACATTCCAGACTTTTATACTGCGGTCAAACGGGTTAATCATAGCCCGCTCAAAATCAATATTAACAATACTTGAATATTTATCAGTGACTTCTCTTACTTTTTGCGCGGAATAATCTTGAAGTTTAAAATATCCTGCGACTGCGGCAATAACGATTACCGAGACACTCAAGATAAAAACTTTAAAATATGACTTTGTGCTCTTTCCTCTCATAATCTCAGCCTTTAATTACTCTCTTAAGACCAGTCACAGCAGCAACAGCTTTAATTCCTTTCTTTTCGCCGGTAAAGCCGAGCTTTTCTTCGGTGGTAGCTTTGACATTAACCTGAGATTTATCAAGCCCCATAAGTGAAGCAATATTCTTTTGAATAAGGTTCCTATGAGGAGAAAGTTTCGGTATTTGGGCGATTACGGTCAAATCAACATGAACTATTTCTACTCCGGCCTCATCAGCCTTGGCGAGCACTTCTGTAACGATTATGCCGCTGGACATGTTTTCACAGGCTGCACTCGTATCAGGAAAATGAAATCCGATATCTCCGCCACCGAAAAGACCTAATATAGCGTCCGCAAGAGCGTGTAAAAGAACATCGCCGTCTGAGTGAGCGACAACTTCAGGTCCGCCGGGAATAGGAACCCCACCAATTACCATAGGTCTACCGGGACCGTACCTGTGTACGTCATATCCCCAGCCGACACAGGGAACAGGCTGAATTTTTTCTTCAAGCTTTGCCAAATCTTCGGGATTTGTGATCTTCACGTTTGTCTCCTCTCCGGCACAAATATGGACCTTAACTTTTGACATTTCAGCCCCGAGCATTTCAACCCCAAACATCTCAACCATAGACGCGTCATCCGTAACATCCCACTTATTCTCATCCGCCATCTTATGTGCGGCAATAAGAACAGGCAGCGAGAAACCTTGCGGAGTCTGAACAGCTCGAAGATTAGATCTGACCAAAGTCTGTTTAACGATATCACCGTCAACTTCTTTAATTGTATCCGTTACTTCAACAGCCGGAATAACTGCGGGAAGTCCGTCTTTAAGCATATCTATAATATTGGAAACAAGAGGGCCGGAAGCAAAAGGACGAGCGGAATCATGAACCAGAACATGTTCACATCTGGCAGACAAAACGCTAAGTCCGTTAAAAACGGAATCCTGCCGTCTTGCTCCACCGGCTACAACCTTAAAAGGCAAGCCGAGTGAATCTGATCCGTCAAGTTCGGAGACAACTGTTTTCATTTCTTCAACCTGATCAGGCGGAAAAACAAAAACAATCCCTGAAATACGAGGTGTATTTGAAAAAGTAATGGCAGAATGCCAAAAGAGCGGAAAGCCCTTCCATAAAAGAAACTGTTTTTTAACCCCGCCGACAGTTGCAGCAAGGCGTGTACCGCTGCCTGCGGCTAAAATAACAGCCCAGACTTCACCGGATGCGCTCATAAAAATACTCCCTTCAACCCACACTCCTCCCGCGACCGCAGGATAAAATCAAAATATGGCCAGGGGAAGAGTCAAAAAAAAAAGATGGAGTCGGACTGTAAGCCGGGTCTTGTTCCCGATAAAAATCGGGATGATCATCATTCCTCTAGGACGCATGTTACCATACGCCTCAAGCAACCTACCCGAAAGCTTCAGCCGGGCCGGCCTCAAACGCTTCCCTATTTGGTCTTGCTCCGGACGGGGTTTACCTAGCCGACCATGTCACCATGGCCGCTGGTGGGCTCTTACTCCACCGTTTCACCCTTACTCCGGTGTATAAAACACCGGGGCGGTCTGTTTTCTGTGGCACTTTTCCCGGAATCACTTCCGCTGGGAGTTACCCAGCGTCCTGCCCTGCGGAGCCCGGACTTTCCTCCCCGGTTTTACAACCGCGGCGATGATCCGTCCAACTCCATCAAAAAAAAGGGGAGCGAAACTCCCCTGTACTTTATTCAAATATCAAAACTTTATTATTTTTTAACAGCTTTTTTCGCCTTTGAAGCTCTTTTAGGCTTTTCAGGCTTAACAGGTTCAGGCTCAGGCTCACTAGGTATCCAGTAAGTCAAGCGCTGACAGTTAGGGCAGCTGATAATCTGTTTTCCTTCTTGCAGGCTATTGTAAACCTGAGGAGGAATCATGATATTACACCCGGTACAAAAGGAATCAATAACGGGAACAATTACCGGATGAGCAAGGCGTGAGCGGATAAATTCATATCTGCCGAGGATAGGCGCCGGTACAACCAGTCCGCACTTGCCTCTCTGCCTGTTCAGCTTATCAAGCTTACTCTGAGCACTTGTGAGCTTAGCTTTGAGTCCAACACGTTTCTCGCCAAGCTCAACATTCAAAGCTTCGATCTTCGTATTGTTTTCTTCATACATTTCGTTCTGACGAGTTGTTTCTTCAAGAACGGTTATCTTTTCTTCTTCGCGCAATCTGTTGAGCTTTTCGAGGCTGTCCATTTCACGCATCATTGCATGATATTCTTTAGTTGTGCCAACCAGCATCAACTTACTTTTGCTCTTCTTAACTTTTACGCCGTCTTCTTCGATTTCAAATTCGAGCTTTTTCTGCTGCTCTTTAAGAAGGGCAAGTTTCTCTTCAAGCTGTTCTTTACGCTTTTCAAGCGAAGCATGACGAGATTCTAAAGCTGCCACATCCTTGGGAGCCTGGTCGATTTCTGCTTCAAGAAGAAGAATGTCATCATCAACCTTCTGCAAAACTACAAGCTGTTCTACCTGTTTTTCATACATTATGGGTCCCCTTTTGCGAATGATTCTTAAAAATCTACACCGCATCGATGTTCGGAAACTATGAGCCGGCTATGCTGGTCTGTCCCGTAATAAAAACACATTCTGGTTTCGTAAGGCCTATACGAAACCTTAATTTTTCTTGCGCTATAAAAGTCCTGCCGAGGACTTACAGACACCCTTCCCCAGCAAATGATATGCAAAAGGATTGTGCCCGTTAAAAAATTTTACTTCAATTCCGTTTTCTAACTTCTGCCCTAAAACCACAGAAAAGCGACGCATCATCTCCTCTTCAAGAGAAAAATGCCCCACATCGAGAACGGCTCCGACACTTTCCTGTGCCGGATGATATTTAACATCGCCGGTAATAAAAACATCCGCACCCTGTGCAAAAGCCTTACTCATAAACGATGACCCTGAACCGGGGCACATGGCAACTCTTCTGACTTTTTCAGGAGCAGGCCCGCAAAGAGCGACAACCTCACATCCCGTAGCCTGAGCTACCCGCTCTACAAAATCTTCAAAAGGCAAAGCAGATTCAAGATCACCTATGCAACCATACCCGAGAATTTCACCCGAATCATCTTTTGCAACAGGATCAAGAACCTTTAGTTCCGAAAGCTCAAGTTCACGTCCAAGCCATGAAACAACTCCACGAAACTGCACATCAAGTGATGTGTGTGCGGCACAAAGAGTTACATCTGCGCAAAGCACCTGTTTCATCACATCACGAAACCAGCCAAGTTCAGCAGGAAGCTTCTGGTCTATAGCCAATGGATGATGCGTCAAAATAAAATCCGCGCCCCATTCCAAGGCATCAGAAACAACCTGCGGCAGAGGATCAAGAGCCACTGCCACCTTTCTGATTTCTTTCTCAGGCCCGGCAACCTGCACACCGCAGTTGTCCCACGATGCAGCAAAGCCTGAGGGTGCAAGCGTTTCGATAAGACTGATGACATTCGATGTTTTCATAAAAACCACCGTACACTCTCGCGCCGTTACTAACAAATGCACTTTCAAGATGAAAAGGTCTCTCGCTTACAAATACCACAAAATATCAATTTTGAAGAAAAGAAGATGCTCCCTCGGGGCTACCCCCTGGGAGCACAACATCTTTCTAAAAAAGAAAGTCGTAAAATTCTGGATATTTTTTGAGATGCATCCATATGATATTTTGATGGTGGGCCAACCAGGACTTGAACCTGGGACCATCCGGTTATGAGCCGGGGGCTCTACCAACTGAGCTATTGGCCCTTTTTTCCCAAGAGAGGCGAGCTAAATAGCCCAACTTCGACAACCTTGTCAAGTGTTCAGAAAGATTAAACCAACAAAAAACGTAATAACTACCTAACACAATTACTCAAAGACTTAAACAAGAGACTGTCTATTCAACCTCATTCTCTCTGATAAAGCGGATGACAGAGGTAGTAGAATATCCGGGAAGCAAGGGAAGACTAAGCACAACGCCGCCCCGTCCTTCAACTATATCCCGCCCGACAATATTATCAACAGTCCAGTCGCCGCCTTTAACAAGCACATCGGGCTGAACTTTTTTAATTAATTCATAGGGAGTATCTTCGTCAAAAAATATTACAAAATCAAGGCTGGCAAGCCCGGCTAAAACAAACGCCCTTTGCTGCTGAGAAATAACAGGCCTTTTTTCACCTTTAATGGAATGTACAGATTGGTCACTGTTCAACCCCAAAACAAGAATATCACCTTGCTCTTTTGCCCGTGCAAGCAGGTCAACATGTCCGGCATGAAGGATATCAAAACACCCGTTGGTGAAAACTATTTTTTGATCCGCACCAATGTTTGATCTGATCTTTTCAAACTCATCAACAGAGAGTATCTTCGGGCTGTTAAGATCAATATTTAATTTTTCCGGCAATGCCATATCTCCGATTTACTTCTAAAAAATATAAATTCAGTTTTAATGCATAAAAAACAAACTCTCAAGAACACAGATAATAATCAGCTTAACGAGGTTGGCAAGGAGAATTTTTTGTGAATATCAAAAACAAATCTCTCATTTTCATTATCACAGCTATCCCGTTCTATCTTAACGACTTTTCAAATATTTTTATTAATGCCGAACTGCCGTGGCTTCTCATCGATTATTCACTTAAATTAATCCCGCTGTGTTTAATTTTCTACATGATCGTAAAAAAAAATCTGAGCCTGAAAGATTTAGGTTTAACTGCCCTTTCACCAATAAAATTTATTTTATGGACCATAGGAATTACACTTCTTGGACTTTGCCTTGATGAACCGGGATTTGCAATCTGGAGCAAAATACTGCCATCCTTCAAACTTGGTACAATCCCCATAGGACCGGGTTCTCCGCTATACACGCTTGATATGACGGTTGGCCTCATGCTTGTGGCGATTGCAGAAGAAATAATATTTCGTGGACTAGCCTTCACTATGCTCAAAGAAAAAGGATTTTCACCCGCCGCAATATTCATAATTTCCGGCATAGCCTTCGGTTTAATCCATTGGTCCGCCGGACCTGTTGCAGTTGTTGCCACCGCCCTCACAGGGACTGGACTTATGATCTGCATGTGGAAAACTAAATCAATCCTGCCTACCATCGTTGCTCATTATATTATAAACTATCTGTCCTTTTCAGGGCTGGCTTCGAACTTATGGGGAATATAAATGTACAAAATAATCCTTGCTGCAATTCTACTTTTATTAATTACTGCCCGAACAGGATTATGTGAAGATTACTGCAACCAGATAATCGATTCAGATCTTTATCACCTTTGCAATAAAGAGCCTGAGCTTATTAAGAATGCGGACTTACGCTATCTGGCAAAAGGACAGTGCAGCTTAATAGAAAATGAAAACATGTATTATTACTGCACCGGAGAAAATGATCAAATCATAGATCGTAACTGGCGGGCGCTCGCAGACGGGAATTGTCACTTAATTTCAGAGGATCAGAACTTATATTACTATTGTAAGAAAATAAAAAAATAAAACCCCGGCAACAGCCTTTGCCATTACCGGGGTCGTCAAAATCATTTTTGCTTTAAAACTATTTCTTAGGCTGTAAATTCTCAGAAGAACCGAGAACAATAAGTTCCACCCAGTCGAGGGCGAAATTAAGACATTCTTCCTCATCGCTGAGAATGGCAGCCTGTCTTTCTTCAGAGACTTCAAGTCTGGCAAATACATTCATATCTCTTACAAAATTCGTAAAATTATCAACCTGATACAGTGCAAGAAAAACCATATTCAGTTTTTTATCATCAAGAACAACTCCGGCCTTGCGGGCACGGGTCATGATGCGCATGTAGCGGTCATTAACTTCGTTGTAATCTTCAAGGCCCTGATCTTTCAGCCACTCATCGCTGGTCCATTCTTTTTCTTCTTCAAACCCGCGACAGTGTGGTTCTTTTACAATAAAAAACTGCTCGATCATCTCGCCTTCTTCACCCATTCTGGAAGCTCTGCCCAGTGGATAAGTACGGCATGCACCGGGTCTGTTCGGATAAACAGAACAACCTTCATCACGCACAAAAGGACAACTGCGCTTTGAATTATCCAGCATACGGAGCTTAGTCATGGGAAAACCAATACCGGGAGTGCGGCTGATATCTACGTGGTTATGAATAAATTTTTTGCTATCATGACCAAGTTCCTTACGCAGTCTGAGCACGTCATAGGGAGTGAGCATCAAGTTCAAGTCGCCGCAACAAGCGTTGAAACAGGAAATTCCGGGATGACATGAAAAAGCAAAAGTTTTGCCGGCTTCAAGTTCTGGCAAATTATTCAAAAAATCTTGGGTCTTATCGTGATCAGACATTATTCCTCCGTATCGGATTCCGGCAACAGGCTTTCTAAAAAGCCATTCTCTGCCAGATATTTAATCTTTTTCTCAAGGTCACGCTGAAGAAGCCTTTCTTCATCAGCCATAATTCCCAATATTTCACTTCGTGGGTGCATGGCCTGCATTTTATATTTATTACCAAGTGCATTTCCTTCCTGCATAACGGAAACACGGCTTGCCGCGCCGGTATTTTTCCGATGCAGTATACGAAGATGCCCTTGATACACGGCAAACTCGCCTTTAAGACAACTTCGCAGATCATGTTCCATATCATCGTATTGAGACGGAGAAAGGAACAGGGAAAAGCCCCCGTTGTCAAGAAGCTTCTCGGTTCTGAACATGTGGCAGCACCCCGTGACGGAAGCACAGGGACGCATGTAATCGAAATACCCACCATCAAGCACTTGGTGGTGAAGATCGGAAACTTTAAACGGATTAGGAGCAATTCTGGTCAAATCAACTTCCGGTCCGGCTCCTTCCTCTCCCGGCGGCTGAATAAGATGCAAATCAACGGACTGCATTACCGCAGGCGAAATATAATCAACAACCTTGCAACCCCAGACTCCGGCATCAGGATATTCCTGAACAGCGGACCCGAGATACATAAGCCAGTCCGGCTGAACTTCCACATCATCATCAAGATAAACCGCAAAGTCGCATTCTTTGACTTCAGGCTCATTCATCAGCCAGTTCCGCGCAGCAGCGGCTCCGACATTAACAGGCAGATCAATACGGACCATCCGGTCCCCGAATTCCTGTTGCCAGCGATCAAGAACTTCAGCAGTGGAATCGCTTGAGCCGTTATCAAGCATAAAAATTTTGGAATCATTTAATTCAGAGCGATGCAAAGACCCAAGGGTTGCATCCAGCTCCTCAAATTTATTGAAAGAATATAAAAGTATTGCAACACTGCCGGCAAGTTGCACCTTTTGAACATCTAAACCGCGCACCAGATCGTGCAAACGCAAAGTCTCGGAACTTCGCCAAGGCTGAACCTGCACAGAACCGGAAAGAAGGCTCACGGCAGACTCCCGGTCATCAAGAGCCAAAGCAACGGAAGCGGCTAAGTTTGCAAAATTTTCAATACCGAAGGACTCGGAAGCGGAACGCAAGGACTTGAAGGACTGAACATTATCCCCGGACATAAAAAGAAAAAATGATTTGGCCGCATTAACAGCAGGCTTAAGTTCAGAACTGAATTCCGCGGAAAGTAATTTTACGCCGAAATCAAAATCAGAACTGGCTCCGGCATAGATAAGGCCCTGCTGAATCCAGAATAAATTATGCGGTTCTTTCTCAATACAGGAAAGAATATAAGAGCTGATTTTCCGGTTGTCTCGCTTGGAAGTGATTCGTAAAAAATAAGAAATATTATCCGGTCGTGCCCAGTTTTCAGCAACAGCTGAAATACATCGAGCAACAGACATAGGAAAAAAAGAAACAAGCGTTTCAATATTCAAAAGCTGCTGCGCAGTATTACCGTCAAAAGGGTTCGCAGCATATGCCGCGAGCAGAATTTCAACCGCAAGCTGTGGATCTGATTCCAGACACCGTATTCCGGTTTCTAATAAATGTTTTCCACCGACTGAACCTAAAAGCAACTTCGGCCGGACGGAACAGTCTATTCCGTCCCAATAATTTTCAATAGCGGATACTTCCATTACTAATGCCACTCCTCACTTATTACGAACTGCCGCATGCTGACCATAAAGGCATACAGCACGCATCATAAAAGTGTCAAAACAGCTTTAAATCGAGCCTATTCTTCCATAATAGTGTCAATATCAAGAGGGTCGGTCTTCGGCTCATCCTTAGTGTAAGAACTGTAAACACCGAGTAGAGCGCGTGACTTTGCGGAGTTACTCATAAGGATTCTGACAATTTTACGATTCAGTCTGCCCATGTTTTTGCGGAGATCGCCATCCTCTATCAATTTTTTAATTGCGTCAGAAATGGCAGAAACATCTTCGACAGGACACATAAAACCGTTCACCCCGTCACGGATAAGCTCGGAAGTTCCACCGGCATCAGTACACACCGTGGCAAGTCCTGCGTCAAAAGCTTCAATGAGCGTATTCGGCATTGATTCCTGACGGGAACTCATAACGTAAATATGAGAAGTAGCGAGTAAACGAACCGTATCGTCATGACTGACGTAGCCCGGACATTCAATACGCTCAAGCGTCGCAGGCGAAACGATATCTTTATAAGCTGAAAGGTCTTCTAGGCCTACAGCTACAAAACGCACGCCTTCGCACGAATCTTGTGAAAGGAGAGTATCAACAGCTTTGATGAAAACGTCAGGCCCTTTTGCGTACCCTGAGTTACCTACATAGATAACAGATGTAGTAACGGAACGACGGGGCTTACGCCCACCTCCAGTAAAGGAGTTGTACACAACATGCGCCCTTTTGGAAGGAACTCCATGTTTCAAAAGCACATCACGGCATTTCACGGAATTACAAATATATCCGTTACCTATCATTGAAAAAATAGGAGCGAGCGGATTCGGCTTATAAATTACGCCCCGATTAAAAAAGAGTTTGAACTTCTTCCTTCCGAACAGAGACAACCCTTTTGCAATACACGCAATTTTAACAGCCCGATTATGATAAGTGTGAACGACATCTATATTCTTTTCAGAAATAAGATCAGAGAGGAAGTTCGCCGCTGTAAACAGATTCTTAAAGTCATCAAGTACAACGACTTCGGCTCCGATATTTTCCAGTTCAGCAATAAGAGCGGACTCTGGCGGCAACACTGCCACAACGTCCATACCTGCCGAGCGCATTGCTTTGGCACTATTGATAAGCTGTCTGCTGCCGCCGGAAAGTTTTCCGGTATCAGTAATATATAAAACCCGGCCGATATCGTTTTTCTTGCTGAAAAATTTAAAACATCCCAGAGCAACCGCTTCGTTCGAATACATGAGAAGACGTTTGCGAATCCACGCAGCGTCTTTACTTGATCCGACACCTATGCGGTTAATACGCATGGGATCAGTTCCAAGCATGTTAGCAGACCGCTCTAGCGTGAAAGTTCCTTCAAAACCGCAAGCCGAAGCTTCCTGCATGGAAAGAGAATCAAAGTGTCCCCAAGGCCAGCACAAAAATTGACGCTTTGCCCCATTTATTTCTTTAATTTTTTCCATACAACGGCTGAAATCTTCTCGACAGAACTGTCTTCTTTCCTCATCGGTGCGCTTTTTGAAAAGCACACGCCCTTTACGGAAAATAGGCCAGAAACCATTGTACGCAAAAGCACTGCCATTATCAAAAACAGAAAGTTTTGGATTAAATCTGCGATAAATACCCCAAGTGGACCAATGGGAATCAGCAGAAAAATTACCGCAGGACCGAAAATCTTTAAAGCATCCCTGATGATTGCAGGTATGAGCATAAACTTCCATTCCCTTGTCGTGGACAAGAGATTTAAGTTCAGCTTCATTCATGAATTGTGAGGTGTCTTTTTCGGATAAGGCTTTGATGAAAGCTTCGCGTATAGGCAGGATTTCAGGAACATCCGATTTTGATCGAATTTTTCCCTCACCGATAAAATCACTGACAGCAAAAAAGACTCCGGTCATTCCACGCTCTTCGAGCATAGGAACAACATTCAGCCAATTACTGATGTGGCAGTCATCAAAAGTAAGAACTACATATTTTTTATCGAGCTTACGCCGACCCAAACATATGTCATACAGGTGACTCGCACTGATAGTTTTAAATCCCATCTCAACAATAGTATCGAGATGAGCAGCAAAGGTTTCAGGCGAATGACCGTCTTCTTCGCAGACGGCATGATAACAAAAAACAGGTATACTCTTACCAAACATGAGCTTCTCCGGACGCTTCAATTAAGAATCCCCCCTGCAAACAACAAACACAAGGGGGAGGAAATCAATTACATCTGCAACCGGAAGGTATCCGTTGACAACTTCCGCTCAAGGCGTCTTGCCACGATGCTCATCATGTAGCAACAGATAAAATACAAAGCTGCCACGGTTGTGTATATCTCAAAAGGATAAATCATAAGCCTGTTATTAAGCCCCTGTGCGACAAAAGTAAGCTCAAGGACTCCGATAACAAAGGCCAGAGAAGAATCTTTAAAAATCGCAATAAACTGTCCGACAATAGCGGGAAGCATCTGTTTCAAGGCTTGTGGAAGAATAATTTTACGCATGGCCTGAAGATAGGTCAGCCCGGTACTCACGGCGGCTTCAAGCTGCCCCGGAGGAATATTCTGAATACCGCTTCGCACAATTTCAGCGAGATAAGCTCCGGTAAAAACAGTCAGAGCAATAGTCGCACTCCAGAAAACATTCAAAAATGTTCCAGTCAAAATGGGAATAAAGAAATAAATCCAGAAGATAACCATGATCAGCGGGTTACCGCGGATAAGTTCAATATAAAGAGTGCTGGGTATAAAAAACAATTTATTCTTGGAAGTTCTGCCGACGCCGACAATAAGCCCAATAAAGAAACTTACTGAAATAGCGATGACAGACATAAGGATCGAGAAGGATAATCCGCCGAGTCCCCATAAAACTTCGTTAGGACCGCCGTTAGGAAATCTCCAGTAAATGAGTGTTCCGAGATTGTCCCATATAACCTGAAAATTAAATCCGGATAAACCGACTCCCGCCATAATAACTACAAATAACAAAAATGAAACAAAAGTAGCTTTCCATATCAGAGAGAAAATCTTTTTAATTTTATTCAACAAAGCTTTTCTGGCAGCCTGAGCACGGGTAAGATTGAAATCTTCTGAACGTCTGCGGAAACAGCAACTGCTGAGCGCTGATAATAAGGAAAGAGAAGCCAGGAAAGGCCAGAAAAAGATATCCGCAAAAGCGTGACCGATTGTTTTGTCTTTTTTAGGAATAATTTGAAGCTTAAGATTCACCAGATTCAAAATTCCGGCAATAATCAGTGAAAGTGAAAGGTACACAATCGTCGCCGCGGTAGTCGCTTCAAAGCCTTTAAATGTAAGAGATTCTATCTGCTGAGAAGCCCAGCAAAGCTCTGTAACACCAACAACCATAGCAAGTGAGGAGTTCTTCATATTGTTTAAGAACTCACTGCCGAGCGGCGGAATAATAGCTCTGAAAGCCAGAGGCAGAACGATCTTGCTAAGGGTCTGGAACGGCGTAAGGCCGGATGAATATGATGCTTCCAGAAGCCCTTTAGGAATGGACTGAATACCCGCGCGAATAACCTCAGCCATGAAGGCACTGGTGTATATACCGAGAGCAAGAGTCGCCGCGACCATCTCATAGTTATAATCGAAAAGTTTATTACGTAATTCTTCCGGCAGCCCCATAGGAAGCGCAAAATACCAAAAGAAAAGTTGAATCAAAAGTGGTGTATTTCTAAAAAACTCAACATATGCGGATGCGAACCAATTAACAGGCTTAAACTGTGACAACCGGCCTAGACCGAACAAAACACCCAGTCCCAACGCAATTCCCGAACTGATAAGGGAGATGGTTATGGTGTTTCCCAGTCCGGTGATGAGCATGTCGCCCAGCACAACGCCATAAGACGCATCCTTTTTATAAAGAACACTCCAGTCAAACTTATAGCCGAAGTCAAAAACCCAGCCGAAATAATAAACCAGCAGAGCTGTCAGTGTTGCAAGACACAGGTACTGCACCCAAGCTTTTTCAAGATAACGATTAATCATTGCTGAATTTTCTCATTGATTCGATTTTTAAAAAAAATGGCGGGACCGATAACTTGCATCGGTCCCGTCTGATCTCGCGATTAAGTGAGATTTATGTGTCCGCTAAGGCCACATTTCAATTTTATCAGTCATAGGGAAATAATATTTGGTGTCAGGACCGTACCATTTGTCATAGATCTTCTGGTAAGTTCCGTCGTTCCACATATCCTGCAAAGTGAAGTTAACTGAATCACGCCATTTGGAATCATCTTCAGGAAGACCGATACCGTAAGGCTCGTTGGAGAAGAATTCACCTACAAGTTCAAACTTGCCGGGAACCTGTGCAGCGTAGCCGAGCAGGATGGTGGAGTCAGTAGACCATGCGTCAACACGTCCCATCTGCAAAGCCTGAAAACACTCAGATTCTTTCTGGAAAGAAATAACTTTAGGAGCTGGATCACCAAGTTTTTTGAGTGCTGCGACAACGTTCAGCTCAGAAGTTGTACCCTGCATGGTAGCAATTCTTTTGCCTACGAAATCTTTAAGACTGCTGAACTTGCCCTTAGGAGCAAGCATTTTCTGTCCGTCGAAAAAGTAAGTAATGGAAAAGTCGATGGAATTGTCGCGTGAGCGTTTGTGGGTCATGTTGGAAAGAGACATGTCGATACGGCCCTGCTGCAGGAATCCGATACGAGTCTTGTTGTTAACAGGAACCATTTCAAGCTTAAGACCCATTTTGTCTGCAATAGCTTTAGCTATATCAACGTCAAATCCAACCCATTCTTTCTTTGCGTTGTAGAAAGCTCCGGGGATAGAGTCTGTCATGATACCGGCGCGAACAACTTTGTCTTTCATTACCTGATCATAAGTTGCTCCGGCGAAAGCAGAAGCCGCAAAAGCCAAAACCAGAGAAGCCGCAAGAGCCATAATCATCAATCTTTTCATTTTTTCCTCCAGATATAAAAATAAAAAAACAAAAAAAGAGCGGCTTCCCCTACAAGAGGAAACCGCTTTCAGCTAATGTGAGAGAATCTTACTCAGGAACAATTTAGAACGTTCATGCTGCGGATTATTAAAAAATTCATCCGGAGTATTTTGTTCTATGAGAGCGCCTTCGTCCATAAATATAACCCTGTCCGCAACTTCACGGGCAAAACCCATTTCATGCGTAACACAAACCATGGTCATGCCCTCACGGGCAAGAGCCTTCATAACGTCCAGAACTTCATTAATCATTTCAGGATCAAGAGCAGAAGTAGGCTCATCAAAAAGCATGATATTAGGACGCATGGCAAGACCGCGCGCAATGGCCACACGCTGCTGCTGTCCACCGGAAAGCTGTGCAGGATAATCGCTGGCTTTATCTGGAATATTGACCTTGGACAGCAATTCCATAGCAAGATCTTCTGCATCCTTGCGTTTCATATTGCGCACCATGGTCGGCGCTAACATTATATTTTCTAAAACAGTCATATGCGGGTACAAGTTGAACGACTGAAAAACAAACCCGATTTCTGCTCGAAGCAAAGGAAGGTTTACTCTCGGCCCGTTGACATCAATCCCTTCTACAATAATCTCGCCTTCCTGAATCGGCTCGAGACGATTAATGCAACGGATCATGGTACTTTTACCAGACCCGGAAGGCCCGCAGACAACAACGACTTCACCCTGCTTAATATGAATATTAAGATCACGCAGGGCGTGATACTCACCATAGTATTTATTAACATTATTAAACTTTATCACTTTTGTATAAACCCGTTGTAAATTTTATTCTTGAAAAGAGCTTGAGCAATTATCAAATGGACAAAAATTCGGCAAGCCCTCTCCCTTTTTAACTGAAAACTCTTCTTTTGACGTTTTTAGGAATTATTTCACGCAAAAAATACTGAATAATCAAAAGATGCCTAACTTTTTACTTAAACCATCATTTCTGACAATTTTGTCCATTTCGAAAAAAGAAATTTAATTACATTTTTTTACGTTTTCTTTAAAATACTTCATCACAATAGACATGATGGCTATATTTTTTACAGTAAACAAGAGATGTTAGCCTCTTCGAAACTATCTTTGTCACTGTTTTCAACTCAATTTTTATTCATATCTATAATATAATGGAGTTGAAAAGGTTGCCAGTTACGGATATGAGTTCAAACATGCCTGATAATACTTTACTATTCATCGCCGAACCACAATCCGTGACTTCCGTCTTCTCTCCACTAAAAGAAGCGGGGTTTCAGGCTGGACTTGCTGACAACCTCGCAGGCGCAATAAATTTTATAAAAAAATCAAAACCGTGTCTGATTTTCACCAGACCGGTTATGCAGGGATATTCAGCTCAGGCCCTTTTGGCAGAAGCAGTCAATATTGAAAATTTCCCTCCTGTAATTATTTTTTCCCGTAACGGTTCTGCGGATGAAGCTCAGAAATTTCTAGAACTTGGAGCACGCGACTACTGGCTTGAGCCTCTTTCATGGGAAAAAATCAAGCTCATGCTTCCTGAAAAAAAACATCCGGCTCAGTTACCTGACGAAATTGTCCCTCCCGCAAAAAGCGGCTCACAAGGAACTCAAGGCCGCTATCAGGTTATCGGAAACCATCCGGCAATGCAGCGGGTCCTCGGCCTTGCCAAACAGGTTGCTAAATCAAAGGCGACAGTTCTTATTTCCGGCGAATCCGGTACCGGTAAAGAAATGTTCGCCAGATTTCTACATCATCATTCAGACCGGAGTGACCGTGCATTTGTAGCCATCAACTGCGCAGCCCTTCCCGAACATCTCTTGGAATCTGAGCTTTTCGGACACGAAAAAGGTTCCTTCACGGGGGCAATAAGCCGAAAGCTGGGTAAATTTGAACTGGCCTCGGGCGGAACAATACTTCTTGATGAAATCACTGAAATGGAACTCGGCCTTCAAGCCAAACTTCTAAGAGTTTTACAAGAAGGTGAAATTGACCGTGTAGGCGGAGTAGAAACAGTAAAAGTAGACGTAAGAGTTCTTGCCACCACCAACCGCAATATTGAAGGTGCAGTAAAAGAAGGATCTTTCAGGCAGGACCTTTTTTACAGATTAAATGTCATCCCGCTAAAACTTCCGGCCCTTGCCCAGCGCGGTGACGACATAATGCTGCTTGCAAAATTTTTCGTTGATAAATACTGCCGGGAATATGGAATAACCCCGCTTGCTTTTTCAGATGAATCTGTGAAATGGCTCCTTGGATATGAATGGCCCGGTAATGTCCGTGAACTGCAAAACCTTATGGAACGCGCCGTTCTCCTCTCTGGAGCAGGCCCTATAGAATCCAAACACTTCCTGAATGACCCGGATGCATGGATGCCGGAAGACTCGTTCCAACCTATATCTGAAACCTCAGAACCGGGAGCATCTGCCACCGGATCAGAGCAGACAGCGAACACGGCGATACCCGTCGGGGATTCAGCGCATTCAGGAGTTGTGACTATTTCAGAAATGGAAAAACAGCTCATAATACGAAGTCTGGATCAAACCAGCGGGAACAGAACCAAAGCAGCCGACCTGCTCGGGATTTCAGTCCGCACACTGCGAAACAAGCTGAACGACTACAAGAAAACAGGGCTCAATCTCTAAAAACGCCCCAGCCTTACAAATAAAAAAACGGTCCACCTGCATATTGAGCAGATGGACCATTTTTATTTTTATAAAATAAAACAAAATTAACTATTCAGGCTTAATGACATCAAGTCCGCCCATATAAGGTTTCAAAGCTTCAGGTATTAAAATAGTACCGTCTTTCTGCTGATAGTTTTCAACCACCGCAACAAAAGTACGCCCTACAGCAAGTCCCGACCCGTTTAATGTATGTACATACTGTGCTTTTTTGGAATCTTTGGGCTTAAATTTAATATTTGCTCTGCGGGCCTGAAAATCACCGCAGTTTGAACAGGACGAAATCTCACGATATTTATCCTGACCGGGAAGCCAGACTTCGAGATCATAAGTTTTCTTTGCGCCGAACCCTATATCTCCGGTGCAAAGAGTGATTACCCTATAGTGAAGATTAAGACGTTTAAGAATCTCTTCTGCATGAGAAGTCATCAACTCAAGCTCTTCAAAAGATTTATCAGGATGTGCAAAGCGAACCATTTCAACTTTATGGAACTGGTGCTGACGAATCAGCCCTTTTGTATCTTTACCGTATGAGCCGGCTTCTGATCTGAAACAAGGAGTAGGGGCACAGTAGGCAACGGAAAGCTCCGCTTCGTCCAGCACTTCATCCCTGTGCAGATTAGTCAACGGAACTTCCGCTGTAGGAATCAAAAAGTATTCTGAATTTTCAAGCTTGAACAGATCTTCCGCAAATTTGGGAAGCTGTCCTGTTCCGTAAAGAGAATCACGGTTAACAATATATGGAGGAATTATTTCAGTGTAACCGTGCTCCATAGTCTGAATATCGACCATAAGAGATGTCAAAGCTCTTTCAAGCCTTGCACCCCATTTACGCAGAACGGCAAAACGCGCCCCGGTAAGCTTTGCGGCACGCTCAAAATCAACTCCGCCAAGCTCAACAGCAAGATCCCAATGCTCACGCGGTTCAAAATCGAGTACAGGCTTTTCGCCCCACACCCTTATGACGGGGTTATCATCTTCACTCGCTCCCACAGGAACGGAGTCGTCGGGAATATTAGGAACAGATACAAGCCAGTCATGTTCTGCGACTTCAATATCTTTTAAATCTTCATCGAGAGCCTTGATTTTGCCGGCAAGTTCACCCATGCGGGCAATAATTTCATCAGCATTTCCGCCTTCGCGTTTAATCTTGGCAATATCAGCGGAAGTGGTGTTGCGCTCAGCTTTCAAGACTTCTACTTCCTGAACAAGCTCTCTGCGACGTCCATCAAGCTCATTGAACTCTTCAACGTTCAGCTTGGAATTTCTGTTTTTCAGACTTTCGCGAACAACATCCAAATTATTACGAACAAATTTTAAATCGAGCATTTAGTTCTCCTCATATTCTCCCCATATTGGTCATTGCCTTTGCTGTAACCAATGTCAGCACAGTAATAAAGGGGATTTTTTAAACATCGGCGGAAAAACCCAACCTACAAATCATCAATGCCCATAAGTTTATTGTCATGAACACACCATATATTAACACAAAGCCCGATAAACAGAAGTAATGACATTAAACTTCCTGACCAGCAGGCAACTAATACAAAAATAAACCCGGCAACAATCCCGAAAACCTGAAATCCTTTTTTCCATCCCCAAGGTTTAGCAATCCATGACCTTTCAGTGTCAATAATTTTTTCAATATAGGCAAAAGGCGGCGTAGGATCAGGAAGTTTTATCAGTGATCCCCACAAGCCGCCCATTGAAATAAAAAAAATAAAAAAAGAACGATGCCACAAAGCCATAAGAAAAACACCAAACCCGAGAACTCCAAGTATCCAGTTCCAATGGCTCTGATGTCTCTGCCAATAAAAATTTATATGTTTTCTAAAGTTCATTTGTTTATTATAATAATACCAAGGTTAACCATTTTACTACAAAATAATAAATGATTCACAACACAACTTTCTAGTAAGTAAGCCCTATCACTTTCTCTGGCAAGCTCCCCATTAGAGAGAAAACAAACCAACTTGTTACCCATTTAGGAGGAAATTAAGTCATGCGTTATTTAGCTATACTCATTATTTTTAATTTACTCTTAGCAGTGCCGGTAGCAAATGCAGAAAACAAATCCCTGACTTTCACAACGGGAGATGCCAGAGATGACGCCCGTACCAAAGCAATGAAAGAAATACTGACTCGTTGTTTCAATCGCATGGATATAAAAATAAACATCATCCCCATGCCATCTGAACGCTCTCTATATAATGCAAATGCCGGCACTCAAGATGGCAATTTTCTACGAACTGAAGGTATTTCTAAAACCTACCCTAATTTAATCATGGTTCCAGAGCCTTTTTATGTAAACACAATCGTAGCCTTTTCACACAATAAAAATATCAAAATAGACGGGTGGAAAAGTTTACTTCCTTACAGCGTGGCATGGGTTAGCGGCTGGAAAAATTGTGATCGTGAGCTGAGCAAGGCTAAAACTGTAACCAGAGTCAGGAGTGAAAAAGCACTATTTTCTTTCTTAGCAAAAAAACGGGCTGATGTAGGTGTTTTTGGCCTGAATACAGGATCAGCAATGCTTAAAAAATTAGGCATCACCAATGTTTATCCTTTATCTCCCCCAATAGTTTTAAGTAATTTATACCTTTACATTCATAAAATTCATATCTCTATAATCCCGCAGATAGTAAAAACACTTCAAGAAATGAAACATGACGGGACATACGAAAAAATTACAAATAAGTACAAATTCATAAAACCGATTAAATAACTGAAATCACCCCTATCTCTTTCCCTCTTCAAATATCATTAAATAAAGTATAGAGTTCCTGCATGATAAATACAGTACCCTCAATCGGAAATATTCTTGTTGATAAAAAGTGGACCATGGCAACGGCGGAATCATGCACCGGCGGACTTGTTTCAGCAACTCTTACAGACTTTTCCGGTAGCTCATCCTGGTTCACAGGAGCTATCGTAGCCTATTCAAATGAAGTCAAAATATCCCTTCTAAACGTCCCGGAATCAATTATAATAGAACATGGAGCAGTCAGCGAACCGACAGTTAGAGCTATGGCTGAGGGAGTCTGCAAAACGGTTGGCACAAACGTAGGAGTATCCCTTTCAGGCGTTGCAGGACCAACCGGCGGTACCCCGGAAAAACCTGTCGGCACGGTATGGATGGGCTGGCATGTTAACGGAACTACCTATTCAAAAAAATTTATTTTCCCCGGAGACCGCATGAGTGTTAAACAGCAAAGCCTGCATAAGGTACTTGAACGACTCCTCGAAATCCTTAAAAAAAGCTGAACCTGGAACTTTCAATGACAAGAATATTCTCCATACTGATACTGCTCATTCTCACTCCCGGAACATGTCTGGCTTACACCTCAAACAACCTGCATAAACAACTCGACCTTTATGGACGCGCTGATGATCGGGAAATTGGTTTTATGAATCAGTTCCGCGAATCATGGGCGGAAGTGCAGAATGCAACAGGCCCGCTGGTCATAGACGGGGATGTGCTCGGTTACTGGCAGGGCTATGCAGATTCAAAAATTGCCGGAGATAAAAAAGAAGGCAGAGACTACGGAGGATTCAAGGCCCGCCTCAGGCTCAATTGGAAGCCTGTTGAAAATGGACAACTATTCATACAGCTGCAAGGCGGACAAGCCGATACAGGCAGCAACCCGTCAAGCCGCGGAATGGTTGCCACCCCTCTGAACTCGCTCGCCTCACGTACAACAGCAGGTGGACAGGCTTCCATCTCCGATGTCCTGTACACCCATCATTTTGCAAAAGATAAATTTTTCGTAACTCTAGGTTGGAGTGAACCTGAATCTTTTCTTGATGCCAACCGTTTTGCCGGAAACGGGCGAACACAGTTCACCAATACGATATTCAACAACGAACCTATTTTTGACTTAGTTGATGAAAACCATCCTATCATTGCTGTGGGCTACAGCCCTGTTGAAAAGTTCAAATTCACATTCCTTGCCCAATCCATCAGCAGATCAGCTTTGCCACGCGATCAGCAAAAACAAGGATTTGATAACCTGTTAGACGATCCCTTTTTAGGCGGGCAACTGACCTACTCTCCATCATTTGGCAATTTACCGGGTAACTATCGTCTTTTCGGTTGGACCAATACATATAAACAAACTCGCCTTGATGGAAACGGCGACTCTGCAAACTGGGGATTCGCCTTCAACATGGACCAGAATCTGACCAAAGACTTCGGTATATTTGCCAGAGTAGGGAAGGGCAACAGCGCTGTTAACAACATCACATGGAGTTGGTCACTCGGCACGAACTGGCAAGCGTGTATTCCGGGCAGAGATGAAGATGTATGGGGAGTTGCAGCAGGCGGCGTGCAAGGAAACAAACACACCGCAAACAGCGACATGGAATTCCACTATGAAACATTCTACCAGATCAAAATCAGCAACAATTTCTCAATCGTTCCGGATTTAACTTATGTATCGAACTCTCTGGCAACTAATGGTAATGATGATATTGTGTTCGGAATGTTGAAATTTTTCTTCTCTTTTTCCACACCCTGATCATAACTTTATTAAGAGGCTGTAATTATATGCAAAAGATACGAACATTTATTGCACATCCCGTTCCCGAAGAATGGAAAAATAAGTTTTTAGAAAGTGCTGAAACGTTAAATCAAAACTTGCAGTCCAAAATAGCATGGGTAAAACCTGAAAACATACATTTCACCTTGAAATTTATCGGAGAGATATCAGAAGAGTCTGTTCCACAAATAGATTCCGCGCTAAAAGAAATTCCATTTAAACCATTTGAAATAAGTGCCGGTCCGGCCGGATTTTTTCCTGACCCGCTAAATCCGCGCATTATCTGGATTGGTTTAACGAATGGTTCCAAAGAAATCTGTGACAATGCCATCACAATAGACAATAAGCTTGCAGAACTTGGCTTCGAAAAGAATACCAAGCCCTATCACGCTCATCTAACGCTGGGCAGAGTAAAAAAACGGGCAAAAGATAATTGGGCGGATCTTGCGGAAAGAATCAGCCGAATCCCCCTTCCTACATGCACTGTAACCGAATTTGCCTTGTACCAAAGCACACTGATGCCTTCAGGCCCAATCTATACAAAACTTAAGGCATACAAAGGGCGCGACTAAGATCCATATACAAGGGCTACGAATTCAATTTTACGTGATAGTAATTTCTACCACGCTGAACTTTCATCAGAACATTTCCGTTAAGTCGATAGCGCAGGAAAGAATCAAGAAAATCCTGCTGTGTATTAATGCGCCTATTCCCTATCTGATGAATTTTATCTCCGGGCTTGAGACCGAGCTTTGCGGCAGGACTATTCTTTTTAACCGCTGAAACCAGCAGCCCGTATCCGCGGCTGTCTTTTCCTGTAGCAATGCCCCACTTCGACCAGACAAAGTTTGTAACCTGTTGCGGAGCAAGGGTATCAGGGCGAACTTTGACCTTTACTTTCTTACCTCTATGCAAAACGTCCAGAACAACATCATCACTGTGAGTCTGTGCACGAAGCAAAGCTACGTAACTATCCTTATCTTCGACTTCTATACCATTCACGGTCAAAATAACATCACCGGGAGCAAGGCCTGATTTTTCAGCAGGCATACCGCGGTAAACCTCACTGACAAGCAGTCCGGAAACACGGGGCAGTCCGAAATAGCTGGCTGAACTCTGATCTAAATCCTGCCCACTGAGTCCCAGCCAGACAGGGGAAACTTTACCGGAAGCAAGCAGCTCCTTAACAACCCGTTTTGCCCTGTTAATGGGGATGGCAAAACCAATACCTTCAGCTCGGGCCTGCATGGCAGTATTAATGCCGATTAATTCCCCCATGATATTTAACAGAGGACCGCCGCTGTTGCCCGGATTAATCGCGGCATCGGTCTGAATAAAATCTGTGAACGCGCCGTCTTCGGACTTCACTGTCCGTTTAAGAGCAGAAACAACCCCGGTCGTAACGGTATGCGTATAGCCGAAGGGATTACCGATTGCGATGACTGTTTCCCCTATGTAGATATCAGAGGAATCCCCCATCTCAACCTGCGGCAAGCCTTCCGCGCCTTTTATTTTCAGAACAGCCAGATCAAAATCAGCATCAGAACCGATGATTTCAGCTTCAAATTCATCGCCGTTAATCATCCTGACTTTTATATCGCTTCCGCCCGCAATCACATGAGCATTAGTAAGCACAAACCCTTTCTGTCCATTAATAATCACGCCGGATCCGGTGCTTAAAGAACGGAACTTACGAGTCTGCCCGCCGACCCCTCCTTCAAAAAACATATCAAAAGAATCGTTTTTAAAAAACTGAGCAAATGGAGAAACGCCCCGTTCAACGATGCGTGTAACAGTTATATTCACAACCGCAGGTGACGTTTTTTGCACAGCGCGGACAACAGGCGTTACCCGCAGATTTTCACTGCGGGCATCACCTGCCGACAAAACTGAAATAACGACAGCAACTATGGCAAAAAAAGTAAACGGTATTTTTCTATACACAGGATTCATATCTTTTTTGAATTAAAGATTACGGGACATATCCATCAATCTGGAAATACGGTCTTCAGTAGAAGGATGCGTGCTGAACCACTTAGCCATACTCGCGCCACTGAACGGATTGATAATAAACATGTTTTCAGTAGCAGGATTAGCATCCATAGGAATATTACGGGCAGTTGCATCAAGCTTGTATAAAGCGGAAGCCAGTGCCTTGGGATCACGAGAAATTCTGGCACCGGTGGCATCCGCCAGATATTCTCTGGAACGCGAAATAGCCATTTGAATAACAGACGCGGCAATAGGTGCGATAATGGCAAGCGCAATAGCTGCCACTGGACTTGGTCCATCATCATCTTCACTGCCGCCGAAACCGAAAAGAGTGGCCCACTGCAACATATTCGCAATCATCATGATTGCTCCTGCAAGCACTGCCGCAACCGACTGAATTAAAATATCGTGATTTGCGATATGCCCTATTTCATGAGCGATAACACCACGCAACTCTTCCGGTGTAAGGATACGCATGATGCCACTGGTAACCGCAACCACGGCATTTTCAGGGTTTCTGCCTGTTGCGAAAGCGTTGGGTGAATCCTGATCAACGACATAAAGTCTGGGTGCGGGGATACCCGCATTGGCGGAAAGCTCTTCAACCATGGCAAAAACCTGCGGAGCATCATTTCTGGAAAGCTGTCTTGCTTTATACATTGAAAGCACAATCTTATCTGAATACCAATAGCTACCCACATTCATAAACATGGCTAACCCGAAAGCCAGAATCAGCCCGGTCCGGCCTCCCATCATGCCACCTAAAAAAAGAATAATTGCTGTAAGCGCAGCAAGAAGAAAAAAAGTTTTAATTTGACTGGTCATGTAAGAGAACCCTCCGATAATTATCGAATAAATATTATGAAAAAACGAAGCCAATGCGGCTTCTCCTATTAATTTTCTAACAACAAAGACCGCGTTAAATAAACGCGGTCTTCAAAAGATATTTATTAATATCAAACCGTCAAGAGTGGAGAAGCGATCAATATTATACTTCTACAATATCTAAAGGCAGACTGATAATAAAAGCTGTCCCCTGTCCCGCGGCACTTGTACAGCTGATTGAGCCGCCGAGACGGCTGGTCACAAGATTATAAACAATGCTCATGCCAAGCCCGGTGCCGCCTTTTCCTCTACGGGTGGTAAAAAATGGCTCAAAAATTTTAGAAACGCTTTCTTCGGGCATGCCGTTACCATCGTCACTATACTGAAGCACAAGAGAATCCTCAGTCACTTCAGCTCTTATGGATATACTTCCAGCCTCTACTCCTTCAAATCCATGAAGCAACGAATTAATTATCAGATTTGAAAAAATCTGCATAAACGCGCCGGGCCACGTATTAAGAACAAGATCGTCAGGACAGGTCACATTTATTTTGTGCTGAGTCCTCTTATATTTTGAGCGAAGACTGAGCAAAATCTCATCAAGATACTCATGCAAATTAATTTTGCGCTTTTGCCCGGAAGTCTGGTCAACAGCCACCTGCTTGAAATTACCGATCAACTCCGCAGCCCTGTGTAGGTTAAGCATACTGGACTTTGTAGCTTCTTGAGCAATTGATACAAATTTATCCAGATCTGATTTACGCAGTTCTCCATTTTTAACTTTCTCAACAAGAGCGTTCAGCTTTTCTTCCATATAACTGATGCTTGTTACGCTGATACCTATAGGCGTGTTAATTTCATGAGCAACTCCTGCCACAAGATCACCGAGAGCCGCCATTTTTTCAGATTGAATCAACTGAGTTTGAGCACTCTCAAGACGCTCAACAGATTCGCGCAGCTCCTTGGTCCTGTCTTCAACTTTCTGCTCAAGCTCTGCATTTAAATCCTTCAACTGGTCCTGAACCATTTTGAGCTCGGTGATATCGCGTCCTTCCGCAATAAGAAAAAGCATTTCTCCGTTGGCCCCGAAGGCCGGTTTAAGTGAAAAATCAATGTATCTGGCTTCTCCTTCTTCTGAATGCGTCGCTATCTGACGACGAATAGTCTGCCCATCCGCTGCACGCCTGACGCCATCCTTTAACATTGGAATCAAAGCCTTTGGCTCCTGCCACCATGGACCTTCCCAGAAAGGTTTGCCAAGAACATCCGAAACCGACACATTTCTAATGAGTAGTGCGGCATTGTTGACTTCGAGAAGAGTTCCATCAACTGAAAGAACTCCCATAAAATGCAATGATTGATCAAAGACGCCCTTAAACATTGCTTCACTTATAGCAAGTTGTTCTTGAACTTCCTTCAAGGCTGTAACGTCATGTCCTTCCAGGATCATAAAGCGCACTTCCCCGACAGAATCGGATACAGGCGTAATAGAGAAATCAATAAAAAATTGATTCCCCTCACTATCATAATGTATGACAACATCTTTACAAACTTCCCCAAGAGAAGCTTTCTGAATTAAAGTTTTCAAGTTAAGTTGAACGTCAGAAGAATAACTCCACCACGGTGTTTCCCAGCAATACTCTCCCAATACATCTTCAGCTTCAATTTCTGCAAGGTCTAAAGCTGTCTGGTTTACCCTTTGCAAAATGCCATCAGAACTAAGCACACACATCAATTGGAAACTGTTATCAAAAACTCCTCTGAAAAGAGCTTCACTATCTTGAATTTGTTCGCCCGCCCTTCTGCTTTGATTTATTGAATACACCGACAGTAAGCTAATCACAGCAAGGACAGCCAGAGTCAACAAAACAAGTTCTCTGTTTCGAGCTTCTGCTTCCTCCTCAACATCTTTCAGGTAAAGGCCTGTTCCTACTATCCATCCCCACGGCTCGAATCTTTTTACATACGAAAGCTTTGGAGCCTCCGTTCCCAATTTGTCTTTCCATTGCCAATAATAAGTAATATAATTTTCGCCTGTTTTTTCAGTTGCATTCTTCATATCTTGAAAAAGATGGTTACCCCTGAGATCCACAAAATCGGTTAAATCTTTACCTTCAAGATCCGGCCTGTATGGGTGCATAACCATTTGCATATCAACATTTGTAATCCAAAAATAATCTTTATCTTCAGGCCCAAAATGTAAAGAATGCAATAAATCTGATCCTTTTTTCCTGGCCTCTTCAGCAGTAAGCAAACCTTCTCTTTCCTGAGTGCGAATGTGCTCCAGCAAACTTATTGCGACTTGCGTCATATGCTTTAAAGAAGCCTTCTTCTGAGAAACCATCGCTTCTTTCACGGCGGGCATATGCACAACAAACAAAACAAAAGTAAACAACAGGAGAGAGGCAACTGTGGGAATTGCAATCCTGAGCCATACAGGGATTCCGCCCCCTGATGATGCACTATTTTTAAAAATCCCCATCACGCCCTCCAGCAAAGATATGTAGACGAAATTTAAACCGATAATAGAACTCTACACTATATTCACGTTCTTAGACAAGCTACATAGCGCAATCAAACAAACACAACCCCTTTTCATTTACGCACAAGTCATATTAAGTAAGTTACGTATAATATTAACTAGATATATGACATCTGTAGCCAATGCTTTAAAATCATTTAAGGATGACATCCGTTATAAAAAATGATAAAAAAATCAACTTGTATTAAATTAAATTTTATACTTTTCACACTATATTCGGAGCAGCAATGCCAGATTCTCAGCCCTCAACAAATGAAATAGGTGTCGTAACCGGATTAACAGGACAAGCTTACGCTGAGTCCGAATCAGGTTCGCGCGCTCTTGAACCTGGAAGCCCGATATTTGAAGGAGAGGATCTGATCACCGGCCCTGCCGGGAATGTCGAAGTAAGATTTATCGACGATACGCTTTTATCGCAGGGTGCCAATTCCCGCATCACTCTTGATGACTACATATATGATACAAGCGACAGTTCTGCTTCCGAACTACTACTTCAAATCACCGAAGGCACATTCCGCGTAGTCACAGGTAAAATTGCCGAACAAAATCCTGAAAGATTTCAAGTAGGATCTCCGCTTGCCACCATCGGCATTCGCGGCACCATTACGGTTCATGAGGTTATTGCCGGAGGCGCTGAAAAACACGGGGTTGAAGAAATTCACAGCGGTAAGGCGCTTATTATTCAAAGTAATATCACAGGCGGAATACGCCAAATCGCACAGCCGCAAGGAATAGTAGAAATTTCCGCATCCGGCGCTCTTGGCTTAGTACGCCCTCTTTCTATGCAAGAATTACGTGAATTCCGCGAAATAGCCCCCGCCAACATCCGACAGGAGCAGGAAATCCTTGAACAGCAAGAAGAGGACGAAGACACTCCAGACGATGACCAGCAGGATGAAGGTGAAGGACAGGACGGCGACGCTCTTCCGGAAGATGTCACCCCCGGAGGCGGAGAGCCAGAGGGAGGCGAAGGTGGTCTGCAAGGAACTAATGGATTATTACCGGGACAAGGAATTGAGCCGATAGTAAGAGGACTTCCACACGGCGGAGAACCACACGAAAGACCCGGACCCGACGGTCTTATACGCCTTGGGCCTCCAAAAGATCTGCCGGAAGACCCAAAAGACGACCCAATAGAAAAACCTAAACCCACCACAGGTGGAGATGACAACGACAACACTCCCGACAATTCAAATTCCGGCACCATCACCGGAGATGATAACGCTAACACCCTCACAGGAACTTCCAACACAGACATTATCTTAGGACTTGGCGCAGATGACGAACTTTATGGAATGGATGGCGCAGATTCCCTCTACGGTGGAACCGGAGAAGACCTGCTTCGCGGAGACCTTGGAAATGACTATCTGGATGGTGGGACCTCCGGTCACGATGTAGACTTCGCCTCATATTCAAGCGCCACAGCTTCTGTCACTGTAAATCTAGCCAACCATACTGCTACAGGCGCTGACGGAAATGATATTCTGGTTAATATCGAAGGTGTCATCGGGTCCAATTTTGATGACATACTGACCGGAGACGACGGCGACAATAGATTTGAAGGGTTACTTGGAAATGACGTTATTGATGGAGGCGGTGGCTCCAACTGGGTGCAATATGAAACACTTAGTAATGACTACAACTTGACCGTAAACCTCGCTGATAAGATTGCAATCATAATGAAACCTGATGAAAGTGAGCAATATAATTCGTCTTTGAACAACATCGAAAATGTTCTCGGGTCCAAACACGCGGATAACATTACTGGTTCAGATGACGAAAATACCCTTTATGGTAACAGCGGCGATGATATTATTCACGGGCTGAACGGAGACGATACAATCTTCGGTCAAGGCGGGAACGATTTTCTCTTTGGCGAAAACGGGGATAACTCTATTGATGGCGGGGATGGATTCGATACGGTTTCTTATGCCCATTCAACAACCGACGTCACAATAAATGCAGTAACAGGAGTTGCCACTCATTGCGGAGGAACGGACACAATCGCGCACATTGAAAGTTTCATTGGATCTGACCACAATGACGAGTTTATAGGAAGCACGAGAAGCGAACATTTCTTCGGTGGAAAGGGAGACAACGTAATTGACGGCGGAGGCGGAGACGGTATTGATACTGTTTCTTTTGCCGGATCTACTTCAGGGGTAACATTCACAGTCGCTGCAGGAGATATATATGACGTCACCCACAGCGACGGTATAGACACTCTCTCAAACATCGAAGGTTTCACCGGAACAGCTAAAGCCGACAACATCACGGGTAGTGAAGGAGATGAAATCTTCAATGGTAGTATGGGCAGCGATGTTTATGACGGAGGTGGCGGTAGCGGTCATGATATACTGAGCTATGCTTCGCTCAACAAAATCATGACCATTAATATGACAGCTGACGGCACAGGAAACGCTAATGATAATGGCTCGCAGACTTTCACAGATAATTTCTCCAATATAAATCATGTTATCGGAACAGCAAACGGTGACACCTTCAATGGTCTGACTTGTTCCGGGTCTGAAACATTCCAAAGTGGCAAAGGAATTGACACCATTAATCTCGATAATATCGCAGTATCGGAACTTGAATATACGTCTATTGCAAGTTCCGGCGAGAATAATTACGATCAAATCCAAAACTTCAAAAGCGGACAAGACTATTTTAAATTCAGTGGTGATTTTGACCCTTCTGCCAAAGGTGATCACTTAACTACCATTATATCTTCTTACGATGGGACTAACGGTTCATTCGGTGACGCAAACGCCCACTTTATTTTTGACGAAGAATGTAAGAAACTCTGGTATGATTCAAACGGTGATGAAGCCGGAGGAAATACGTTAATTGCAGATCTTGATACGAATGTAACTATTGATGACATTCACTTCTAACGACTTTCAACAAGAGAAGCCCCCTCAGACCAAAATCTGAGGGGGCTTTAAAATGCTATCTACCGAAATTTCTAATCAAAACCTTCATCCATATATTGGCTTTCTATCATATTCTCATAATTAATAATTTCAGACTTAATATTTCTAAGCTCAATCAAGACACTTCTCTGTCTGTCAATGGCCCCATCAAGTCGATTTCTCAAATTAACTTCTTCGATCTTAAAAGCTTTAAGCCTGTCGGCATGCCATGTCGTAATCATATTGTTGATAATCAGCGCCAGAATCATAAACCCGCCTGAAAGAACGAGAAATATTATCATTTACTGCCACCGATATTTTTTAACTCGCTCTTCAAATCTTCAAGCTTCTCACTCTCCAGAGCTATGTCTTCGTTTATCTGCCGCGTTCCGATTACGAGTCTCTTCACCCGGAATTCGACCTGATCACGAAAATTATCAAGCTGCATCTTGCGTCTGGCAATATCCCCACTGACATTCATGTAGCGGGCATAAATAATCATAAAGATTATGAATCCTAAAACAAGTGCAGAAATTAAATACATCTATAATTACCCCTGACACCGACTCAAGTATTTCAGCTAGAATCAGTAATTATTGATTTATTTTTTAACAAAACCGCCCAGATAATTAAACTTAAGAAACCGCTTTTTTGAGTAACGTTTTTAACCCGGAATCATTAGGGAAAACCGTCAGCCCTTCTTCAATAATGATTCGCGCATCATCAGTCATACCTACTTTCAAAAAAATACCGGCTATATTCCGGGCAACAGCTGCCGAAGATTTATGAATATCCTGACCGGAATTAAGAGCTCTCTTAAAAGACTGCGCGCACTTAGCATACTCTTTGCCGTCCGTATAAGCCATCCCTATATTGTAATATAGGCCAGCCTCTTTCGGTGCAACTCTGAGCGCTTCCTTGTAATTAGCAACAGCATTTTCCCACTTACCCTGTTTTCGCATGGCAATCCCGAGACGATTATAAGTCTCAAGATCCTCACTGGTAAGATTAGCAGATTTAACCGAAAGAAGCTTACTGTAATACTTTTCAGCCATTGAGGGGGAAACTTCAAAAAGAGATTCAGCAATACCGCTCATAACTTGCGAAAGATAACTATGAGCCTCTTTTACTGCACATTTTACTGCCTGATCAAAAAAGACTTCAGCATCGTCAAGCTCTTCGCGCTCAAGATGAACTCGACCTATTTCGCACTTGCGCTCAGTATTGAGAGGACTGATTTTATCGAGCTTCTTTAAGTATAATAGATACTGGTTGTCGTCGCTGTCTTTATAGAATTCAGCCAACTTTTTAATCGGCTCCATAAACACAGTCGACTGTTCGTGAGCCTTCATGAAAGCCTTGAGAGCCTCGTCCCGCCTCCCGAGACCACTTAAAGCATCACCAAGTAGCATTAACGCAGCGGGGCTGTCAGGCTTAATTTCCAGGATCTTAGCGCTGACAAGCATGACCTTTTCGAGATCACCCTTTCGGAGTAATTCCTTACCGACCTGAACCAGCTGATTCAATTTACCTTGCGGCTTAATCGTAAAAGCAAGCTTCTGCACAAGACTGTCCACAGAAACAGGTTTGGTAATTATATTATTTGCACCGATTTCATGAAGATAAATAAGCTCATCTTCACCGATTTCTCCGGTCAAAATAACCAGTTTAACATCTGGAAAAAGCTTACGAACATTCAAAATAAAATCAGCAGACGGCCTGCCTTTTAAAATTCTCTCGACAAAAACGAGTACAGGAACTCCCTCTCCGGCCTTATCTTTAATCTCACTTAAAGCAGGTGCTTGCTCTTGAAAATAACTTAAACAATCTCTGCGAATTGCCAGAATTTTATATAAAGTTCCTCTCAGAAGCTTATAAAATGAAGGTTCATCACTTAAAAGGATTGTATATCCTGAACGTCCATCAAAATATTCGCGAACAATTTGATCGTAATTTGTTGCCACTTATTCCCTCGCTTCAAAACGCAATGCGCCTAATGCTACTTCCTAATTGCCGGGAATTCGCAACAAATGCCCTTCCTCCGGAAGTAAGACGCTGACCACTTCAACATCTTTTATAAGCTTCAATATTTCGTCTAAATGGTAAGTTCTCACAAAATGATTAATATGCACAAGGGCTACTTGATTGATTTTTGCCTTAAGAGCAAAATCAAGACACCCTTTAACTGACGAATGCCCATTCGCTGTTTCTTCAAGATAGTAGGCTTCAAAAACAGCCAGATCAACTCCGCTTGCCAGTGAAAGGCACTGCGAAGAAACGGCTCCATCACCACTATAAAAAAAAGAAAATCCTTCGTAATCAACCCGAACAGCAAGAGCGGGGCCTGCCATTTCAGTATGATCAGTCTCAAAAGAACTCAATTTTATTCCGCCAACATCCTGAATAGATTCAGGAGAACATTCTTGAAACTTCAGTTCAAATGAAAGTTTTGATAATAATCTAGGAAATGCAAGAGTTGTCAAAGCTCGAACTTTCTCTTCTATTCCCACCGGACCGCAAATAGTTAAGGGGTCTTTCCTATCAGAAGTATGAAAACTGCCCAAAAGCATTGGTAATCCGAAACAGTGATCTCCATGAAAATGAGAGATCCAAACGATATCTAAATCAAGAGCATTCGGGATAAGCTGAAAAAAGGAATGAGCTGAATTAAATCCGCAGTCAAATAATAAAGTTCTGTTTTTTATTTTGACGTACAGACTTGTATTAGTGTGTTTTCCATCAAAAGCGTCACCTACCCCTATGAATTTACATTCCATGGTAACCTCTCTGAGAACACACTGATCAATTACTTAAAAGTAACTCTCAGTCTGCTTATAATATAATTTACAAGTTGAATAACTAATATGAAAAGGTAAAACCGTCGCCAGAAAAAGAGCCGGAAGGCTTAATACCTAACATGCCTAATATTTCTTTAAGAAATGGCTCATCTTTTTCAGGGCCTTCCCTGACAGCAACGTCACCTTCTATACCGCAAAGAGCTTTTAAAACTGTGATCGAGTCTTCGAATCCGCCGATTCTGTCAACTAGACCTAACTCTTTTGCCTCCCGCCCGGTAATAGCTCTTCCGTCTGCAATTTTCTCAACTTCTTTTCGATCAAGTTTACGAGCTGTAGCAACATCACTTACGAACTGATTGTGCATGTCCATAATGAGGCCCATGAGATATTTATGCTGCTCCGGAGTCAATTCAGTGAATGGAGATCCTGCACCTTTCAATGCTCCGCTGGTGATCATAATAGGCTTAATGCCGACTCTGTCCATCAACTGTCTGAAACTCGCATACTCAGCCTTAACACCTATACTTCCGGTAATTGAACCGGAGTTTGCAATAATCTGGGTTGCCGGGGCCGCAGCGTAATATCCGCCGGACGCCGCAACAGTTCCGAAAGACGCAACGATAGGCTTAACTTCTGCAAAACGCTTTACCGCAAGATATAATTCCTGTGAAGGAGCAATGGTTCCACCCGGAGAATTGACCCTCAAAAGAACACCTTTAACTGAATCGTCTTTGCGAAGTTCACGCAAAAATTTTACCGTAGGCAATGAATCCGTAATAGTTCCCTGTACCGTGACAATCCCGATTGAATCAGCTCCCAGCATAAGCCCAGCTTTCCCATTAAAAAAGGCTGCGGCCCCCCATAGGAGGACCACAGCCATTATAACTAGGCTGAAACCGAATAAAAACGGATGCCTTACAGAGAAACTGAGCTTAGGATTCGTCATCCTCAGTCTCTGCTGCAGCTTTAGCTTCGGTTGCATCTTCAAGCTTCTGTCTAAGAAGTTCGCCCAGAGTGTTACCTGCATCAGCAGGGCCTGAACGGAATTCTTTAGGTTTACGCTTGTCGTCTTCTTCTTTCAGCTGTTTGATGGACAGACCGAGTCTGCGTTCATGAGCGCTGACGTGAATGACTTTCGCCTGGATAGTAACGCCTTCTTTAAACATCTCAGAAGGATTCTTGATCTTCTTATGAGAGATTTCAGAAACGTGAACCAAGCCTTCAATACCTTCTTCAACCTCAACAAAGAGACCGAAGTCAGTGATATTGGTGATAAGTCCTTCAAGGGTACAGCCGACGGGGTACTTAGAAGGTACCTGAGACCATGGGTCATCAGAAAGCTGTTTTACACCAAGAGTGAACTTTTCGTTTTCTTTATCAACAGTGAGGACTTTCGCCTGAACGGAATCGCCAACACTGTAAACTTCTGAAGGGTGACGTACTTTTCTTGTCCAGGAGATATCAGAAACGTGGATAAGTCCGTCAATACCGTCTTCGATACCGATGAATACACCAAATTCAGTGATATTTTTGATCTGGCCTTCAAGAACAGTTCCTTCAGGGAACTTCTCTGCAACAACATCCCAAGGATTAGGCTTAACTTGCTTCATACCGAGAGAAATGCGCTTCTTGTCGGGATCAACACCCAAAACAATAACGTCAACTTCGTCGCCTACACGTACCATCTGTGAAGGGTGACGGAGTTTGCGGGTCCAGGACATTTCAGAAATGTGAACAAGTCCTTCAACACCGGCTTCGAGTTCCACGAAAGCACCGTAATCAGCAAGGTTAGTAACTTTGCCGGAGAACTTGGAACCTTCAGGGTATTTACCGGAGATATCTTCCCAAGGATCTGGAACGAGCTGTTTGAGTCCAAGAGAGACTTTCTGTCCTTCCTGGTCAAAATTCAGAACTCTAAGCTCAAGTTCGTCACCGAGAGATACCATTTCTTTAGGATGCTTAATACGCTTCCAAGACATGTCGGTAATATGGAGAAGTCCGTCGAGACCGCCGAGGTCGATGAACACACCGTATTCAGTGATGTTCTTAACCTTACCGATAATGGTCTGCTCTTCTTCGAGAGTTTCAAGCAGCTTGGAACGCATTTCATTACGCTGTTCTTCGAGAAGAACACGTCTTGAAACGATAACATTGCTGCGACGACGGTTGATCTTAAGGATCTTAAATTCGTATGTCTGATCAACGAGAGCGTCCATATCTGGGACGGGACGAAGATCAACGTGGGAACCAGGTAGGAATGCTTCAACGCCGTCGAGATCGACAGTGTAACCGCCTTTAATACGGCGAACAATTCTACCTTCGACAATGCCTTCATTTTCCTGAATTTCTTCGAGTTTGTCGAAGAGCTGCATGCGTTTGGCTTTGTCACGGGAAAGATTGATGGTTCCTTCGTTTTCGTTTTTGTTTGAAACAAAAACGTCAACTTTGTCACCGACCTTTACGGTCATCTCACCATCAACATCAAGGAATTCAGATGCAGCAATCTGTCCTTCAGATTTGAAGTTAACATCAATAAGAACGAAATTCTTATCAACCTTAACAACTTCTCCGACAACAATACTTCCTTCATCCAGGTTTCCGAAATCGGCATTCAGATAGTCTTCAAGGGCAGCCTCAAAGTCCATCTCCATTTCGGAGTTCAAGTTTTCATTATTTTCCATAAGTTACCTCCAACAACGATGTCCTCGGACAAAATTTCGGCATATATTAAAATGAGACAAGTGCATTGAAATCAACCTGAGCATGCGTTCCGAGGCAGCCGATACACAAATTGACCATTGGCTCTGAAGCCACACTTTATCCCTAATGCCCTAAAAGGGTCTCCCAAGAGCTGATCCAATCGGCAACAACGTTTTGTTCGCGGCTACCAACTATGCGGATTTTCCTCTTGAGATTAAGAGAACTGCTTCTATCTCAAAAAAATACATATGTAAACAAAATTCGCCTTCCTTTCATAATCCGCAGACTCAAATCTTAACAATGGCAATGCCAAAATGAAATAAGGCCGGAATAAATCCGGCCTTACTTTTAAAACGAAATAGACTCTGCGGTGAGCAGACGTAAGTCAGCCCCGGAAATGATGTTTTATGTCCACTCCCTGAGCAATAAATATCACAGATTCAGCAATGTTTGTTGCCTGATCAGCCACACGTTCAAGGTGGTTTGAAGCCATTATCAGATGAACTCCTCTTTCAACGAGTCTTGTCTCAGAAACCATGTCTTCAATAAGCCCTTTTAAAATTCTTAAGTTAAGACTGTCAGCATCATTATCCATACCGCAGACTTTTCCGGCAAGAACGGGATCTTCATCCGCAAATGCCTTTACAGCCAGCGTAACCATATCTCTCGCAATCACAGTCATCTGCTCAAGCTTATGATTAAAAGGAAGAAGAGGCCTAGTGCTTAAAAACACACTGCGCTGAGCAAGATTAACCGCTTCATCTCCGATTCTTTCAAGATTGCTGCTGATACGCATCGAACCGACAATGAATCTTAAATCTCTAGCCATAGGCTGATCTAAAGCCAGTAATCCGATATTGAATTTATCAAGTTCGCATTCCAGCTCATTAATTTTAATGTCATTCATTATGACTTCTTCAGCTAGCTCTGCATTATTCTCGAGAAGCGCTTTAACCGAATTATTCATCGCGGTTTCAGCCATGCTCGACATACGCAGAATCTGAACCTTAAGATCATCCATTTTTTTGGTGAAATGACCACGCTGCTCCATACTATATCTCCTCAAAATAACTTAAAATTAATACAACTCATCAAGCGCACACATGCTGCAATTATCAACCGAAACGTCCGGTGATATAATCTTCCGTCTGTTTATTTTTAGGCTTAGTAAACATTGTTTCAGTCTTGCCGGTTTCAATCAGACGGCCCATATAGAAAAAGGCTGTCCGGTCAGAAACTCTGGCCGCCTGCTGCATGCTGTGAGTGACAATAATAATAGTAAATTTCTTTTTAAGTTCGTGAATCAAATCCTCGATCTTCTGAGTAGCAATAGGATCAAGAGCAGACGCAGGTTCATCCATAAGCAGAATTTCAGGTTCCACAGCCAAGGCTCTTGCAATACAAAGCCTCTGCTGCTGCCCGCCTGAAAGCCCCAATGCGGAAGCATGAAGCCGATCTTTAACTTCATCCCAAAGAGCACTGCCTTTCAAACTTTCTTCGACTTTTACAGCCAGATATTCTTTATCTTTAATGCCGTTGACACGAAGCCCGTAAGCTACATTCTCAAAAATAGACTTCGGGAAAGGATTCGGTTTCTGAAAAACCATCCCCACGCGTCTCCTCAAAGTCACTACATCAAGACCTTGCGCATATATATTTTCATCATCCAGAGTAAGCTCCCCGTCTACTTTTGTGCCGGGAATTAGATCATTCATTCTGTTTAGACAGCGTAAAAAAGTACTCTTACCGCAACCGGAAGGCCCGATAAGCGAGGTAACTCTGTTTTCAACAAAATCCATGGTGATATCTTCAAGAGCTTTGAAGTCTCCATAATAAAAATCTAGATGTCTGGAAGCGATTTTAACAGCTTGCCCCATTGGAACACTCTCCATTCTAAAAAGACTTTCTCACAATATGCGCCAAACAAAGACTTTCCGTAACAGCGCGACAACAACTACCTAGCCGCTAAGCGTTACAAAGCAATGACTCGTTTGTTACATTTCAGTTACGCGAGAATATTTGATCAAAAGGAGAGAGTATTGAGAGACAACAGAGAGGGAAAAAAGGGAGGAAAAATAAAATATTCAGACTATAATTTGATTTTAATTTCTATCCCGTCAGAAAGCTTTTTAATTTCGGGACGGATTCTAACAGGCAAATCTTTTTTATTAATATAAAAAACAAGACGAAATCTATCAGAATTCTCTCCGAGAACAACCTTATCAACAGCACAGTCTTTTAGTCTGTAAATTGATTTTGCATAGTTTTTCCAATGTCCACGAATATCCACAATTAATTTTTTGGGATCATTGAGATTAAACCATGTGATTCTGTCACTTGGCTGTGAGAGAGATATTTTCAAGGTTAAGGAATCACTCGAACAATCAAGCTTCACATTACTAAGAGTTCCGGCAACGACTTTTTCAACCTTGCTCTTTTTTGGGACGACATCTTTTTTGACAACTTCTGTAACAGCTATTGCCGCAACTTTTTTAACAGCAGAAACCTGCACAGGCTGAGTATCCCCTCCATTTTGAACCTCGATAACAACGTCGGTTCCGGCCTCAGTATCTGTTTCAGCACCAACCTCAAAATCAACTTCCGGTGCAGATTCTTTTTCGCCCGCAATCTCGGAAGAACCACTCACGGACTGGGCAACCTGCTGTTTCGATGAAGGCAACGGCAAAACAAGATTACTCACCGGATGGCGAACAACCGGACCGGTATTCTCACTCTTGTCACTGACCTCTGAATATCCGGAAAGAAAAGGATCAAGCACTCCGAAATGGAACAAAGCATAAGAAGCCGTCACCAGAAGGAGTATTACAAGCAAAGCGATAGTCAGAGGACGTACAGACATTATTATCCTTTTAAGTTTCAATCTTATTTAATTCCGCAAACGCAATATATGAGAATTTTCTGTTGAACGCAAAGCTTCATGCGAATCAAGATTTTTTTCCCTGCAACGCAGCAGTTAACAATATTATTCCATAAAAAAAGCTCGAAAATGAAACCGATAACGGACTTCACTTTCGAGCTCTAATTAACAAAACGATTATGTCCGCCTACGATTCTTTTTCCATAGGGTGAACACCCCATATACTTGTGGCATATTCCATTATAGCTCGGTCGCTGGAGAAATGCCCCGAACCGGCAGTATTTAAAATGGACATTTTAAGCCACTTCTTACGGTCCAGCCAGATCTGCTCAAGTGCATCCTGAGCATCAACATAAGCTCTATAATCTGCCAGAGTCATGTACTGATCTCCTTCGGCAAATAAAGAATCTAATATAGGAGCAAAGAAATCACGATCACCTTCAGAGAAAGTGCCATCGGCGAGCAGATTGAGGGCCTCGGCCAACTCTGAATCTCCCCCGACAACATCACCGGAAACATAACCTTCACGTTTACGCCTTTCAACATCGTCGGCATTCATGCCGAATATAAAGATATTCTCTCTACCGACTTCTTCCATAATTTCGATATTTGCCCCGTCCAAGGTTCCTATGGTCAAAGCCCCGTTAAGAGCAAATTTCATATTCCCGGTTCCGGAAGCCTCTGTTCCTGCAAGCGAAATCTGCTCGGAAAGGTCTGTAGCCGGAATAATATACTCAGCCTGTGAAACCCTATAGTTGGGCAAAAAAGCAATGCGCAATTTATGATTCACTGCACTATCGGAATTAATAACAGCTCCGACAGAGTTAATCAGCCGAATAATCCGCTTGGCGAGAAAATATCCCGGAGCGGCCTTACCCGCAAAAATTTTAACTCTCGACACAGCCACACTCGACGGATCTTTTTTCAGACGACAGTACAAAGTAATCGCGTGAAGAACATTCAACACCTGCCGCTTATACTCGTGAATTCTTTTTACTTGAACATCATACATCCAGTCGGCAGGCATATACAGCCCATATTCCTTCTGAGCATATTCTACGAGTTTCTTTTTCGCCTTCAATCTGCAATCATACCAGCGAATCTGAAACTCTTCATCTTCAGCCAAAGACTCAAGCTGATGCAGTCTTGATAAATCGGTTACCCAGCCTTTACCTATCTTTTCCGTTATCAATTCTGAAAGCGGGATATTACACTGTTTAAGCCATCTGCGTGGAGTAATTCCGTTGGTGACCGAAATAAATCTTCCCGGAAACATTTCAACAAAATCATAAAAAATATTTTTCTTAATCAATTCTCCATGCAGAGTCGAAACTCCGTTCACGGTAAAACTCCCCACCACAGCAAGCCAGGCCATACGAACCTGCGGATATTCTCCCTCTTCAATTATGGACATACGGGAAAGCCTTTCATCATCCCCCGGAAATCTGTTTTTTACTTCGTCGAGAAAACGGCGGTTAATTTCAAAAATGATCGAAACATGACGGGGAAGAACCTTGCGCATCATATCGAGAGACCATTTTTCAAGGGCCTCCGGCATTACTGTATGATTAGTATAAGCGAAAGTTCTCCGGCAGATTCTCCATGCCTGATCCCAGTTGAGCATATGTTCATCAATTAAAATACGCATCAATTCAGGTATTGCTATTGCCGGATGAGTTTCATTTAAATGAACAACCGCTCTGTTCGGAAGCTCTGAAAAGTCCAGTTTTATTTTCTCAAACCGACGAAGCATATCCTGAATAGTTGCCGAAACAAAGAAATATTGCTGAACCAAACGCAACTCACGTCCTTCACTGAGTTTGTCACTCGGATAAAGCACCTTGGAAATTGTTTCCGTCTTAACGGCATCTTCCATTGAGCGGATGTAGTCACCGCTGTTGAAAAGATCGAGATTAAATCTTCTGGCAGGCTGAGCCTCCCAAAGTCTCATATTTATTACATTACCGTTTTTATAGCCCGGAATAAGCATATCCACAGGCATTGCCATCACTTTTGCCGTATCTGTCCAGCGATGTCTCAAAGATCCATCGTCATGAGTATACTTTTCTTCTCTGCCGTACAGTCCGATAGTAAAAACAAATCCCCTTCTGCGGAACTCCCACGGATTTCCCGAATGGAGCCAGTCATCGGGCAGTTCAACCTGTTCACCGTTTTCAATAGCTTGTTTAAAAATTCCGTACTCGTATCTTATGCCATATCCGTAACCCGGAATCCCGAGTGTAGCCATTGAATCGAGAAAACATGAGGCGAGCCTTCCGAGTCCACCGTTACCGAGTCCGGCATCCACCTCTGCACTTTCGGCTTCTTCCAGAGTAACTCCGAATTTACCAAGAGCCTCCTCTGTTTCGTTTTCAATCCCGAGATTAATAGCATTACTTGTAAGAGATTTACCTACTAAAAATTCAAGTGAAAGATAGTAAACGCTTTTTGCACTGCGATTATAGTAAGAGCGTTGCGTCTTTATCCAGTTACCCACCAGCCTATCCCGCAGAGAATACGCCAGAGCCTGATAGAGTGAAAACTTGTCAGATCTACCGTAATCCCTGCCAAGATTCGAAAGATGATGCTGGCAAATACTTTCAACTAATGATTCGGAATCCAGTCCGCCCATTTCTTCTAATACTACGTCGGAATCTTTTGTCGACATGATACAACCTCGCTGATTTCAAGAAATATAATTATTGTATCAATATAGCGCACAACTCATAAGAAAGTAATAAAAATTGTTTTTATATTTTCAACGCAGTTAACTTTTTCATATTTACACATCATTCAATACAAATTGACATTTAGTTCAGCATACAAATCTTTTTTAACATTCTTCTTCACCTTTATGCGTATATAATGCTAAACTGGTCTAATCTTTAAAATAGGCTAAAAGCTGTTTTATGTATTATTAAAACACTACAAAAAACGGAACCTTCTTGAATAACACAATTGACAAACCATAGGGGGAGGAGAATGGAAGACCATTTAAAAGCAGCTCTGGAAATTGTTAAAGCGCAAGCAAGTGTCAGAACCATGACCGAAGATGAAATCACTTCCATGGTTCAAAAACTGGCATTCGGCATCATGCAAATAGGGGAAGGACTGACAGAAAAGTCTTCTACTACTGCACAGGTTGCTCCGGTGGATCCCAAGAAGGCTATCAGAGAAAAAACTATCATCTGTCTGGAATCTGGAAAACCATTTAAAGTTCTCACCAAAAGACACCTTGCAAAATATGATATTACGCCTGAAGAATACCGGGAAAAATGGGGATACGCAAAAAAAACGCCTTTAGTCTGTAAATCGCTTCAACGCGAACGTCGTAAAAAAATGAAAGAAATGCGGCTCTGGGAAAGGCGGAAAAAGGTAGAAAATTAAATCTTATATAGCTGAAAATATCAGTTATAATAAAAGCCCGAAATTCATGCCCGCTTATGCGAGTTGAATTTCGGGCTTTTGAACACTTAATTACCAAATTTTTGATGGTGGCTGATAATAATACTCAACCCTTCGATTAATTGCCCGGTTACGGTCGGAGGTATTTGGAACCAAAGGCTTTGTCCCGGCATAACCGACAGCCTTGACTCTAGTCGGAGAAACTCCTGATTTCTGCAAAACATACCTCAAACAAGATGCTGCTCTTGCAGAGGACAATTCCCAGTTTGAATCATAAACATTATTGTGTGTAGCCCGGTCATCTGTATGTCCTCTGACTACCAGATTAAAATTTTTTGTCTTCATTATACTCGAAATTTTATCCAGAACTTTATAAATACGGGGGTCCAGTGTTGCCGTTCCGGGCTTAAAGATAGCACGGGAAGGGACACGAACTAAAACTCCCTGCTGATCAGTATTTACCGACATCAGCTTTGAAACCTTACCGGCATTAATAAATGCTCTTATATCAAGTTCCAAAGCCGCCATATCTTTTTTAGCCGCTTTTTTTTCGGAACTGGCAGAAAAAGGACTTTCAGAGTAAGCAACCTTACGTCCTGTTCTGTCTTCAAACTGCACACCGAAAGCATCCCTCATTGAACCTTTCAGTTTTTCAAAGTTGGCAATATCCTGATTGGCAAAAGACAAAAGAAGAACAAAGAAACAAAGCAATAAAGTAACCATATCGGCAAAAGTGGCCATCCATGGAGGCAACCCCTCTTCATGCGGCGGTTCGGTGTCTGGTTTACCGATAACATATATAATATCTTCTTCTTTTTTCTTAGCCACTGTCTCTCCCCGAGTATCTCAAAATAAAGGAAGATCATAAATATGCTAATAAACACGAAGCCGCAAGACTGTATAAAAACGACAAAAGAACTACACCTCAACGGCTAACGGCAGTTTAATAATAAAACGTGCCCAGCTTCCGGGCAAAGAATGTGCTTCCATGCTTCCATTGTGCTGATCGGTTACAACAAAATATGAGACAGACAACCCGAGACCGGAACTCCGCCCCAATTTTTTGGTAGAATAAAAAGGCTCAAAAATCCGTTTAATAACATTTTCATCCATACCTAGACCATTGTCTTCTATTTCAACTACAGCCACATCCTCTTCTTTCCGAACTCTGAGAATAAACCGGGGATGCTCACCGCGATACTCTTTTTCCATCATAGACTGTGCGCCATTCTTGAGAATATTCAAAAATACCTGCTGAATTTCACTCCCTTCGCAATAAAGAGAAGGAACGGTATTGTCATACTCGCGAACAATTTCTATCTTGCGAAAATCATAATGCATCTTCAAATCATAATCATTTGCTGCCAACTCCAACGTATCTTCCAACAGTTCAGAAAGGTGGTGTCGCCCCATATTACTTTCCGTCTTACGGCTGAACCTGATCATATCACTGACAATTTTTGCAGCGTGACTGCTTGATGAATAAATTCCATCCAGCATCCTAGGGACTCCCCGTTTTTCTAAGTACTCCCTAACCTTATGAAGAGAAACATCACATGCTAGAGCAATCTCCTCATTTTTCTCAAGATCTCCGAAAACCCGATTATTAATATTCTGGGTATGCCCTAATATTGCAGCCAGAGGATTATTTATTTCGTGAGCCATTCCTGCCGCCAACCCGCCGACAGACATCATCTTCTCATTCTGAATCATAGCCTGTTCCAACCTGATAAGCTCTGTCACGTCATCGATCCGGACCACAGCCCCTTCCGCTCCTTCAGCCCCATTGGACGCCAAAGGAAAGATTGTCACATCCTCATAGCAAACCCCTGTCTCCGAATGACGAATCTTTTTTTGCTCCCGGCTTATTTCCTTAGACCTGATACTTTCAAAAATTCTGCCCATCTCCTTTTCCATTCGGGGGAAAATCTCTAACAATTTTTTATCCTGCGCAACTTCAGCAGAAATACCGGTTGCCTGCTCTGCGGCCCGGTTCCACAAAGTCACTTGCCCATCACCGCTAACTCCAAGCAAAACTGACGGCATAGAATCAATGATATTAAAAAGATAATTACGCAAACTGCGAAGCTCTGCCTCATTTTTATATCGTTCAGTGACATTTCTGAAAACAAAAACAGCTCCGGACATTTCCCCGTCATCCCGCCTGATCGGGGCAGCGGAATCAGCTATATGAAATTTCTTTCCCTGCTTAGAAATCAAGATTGTATGATTTGAAAGCCCTCGGGCTTCTCCATCCCGCAGGACTCCCTCAAGCGGATTATCGGACAGCCCCTTTGTGCTGGAATTCATCATCTTAACTACATCTGTCAGAGCAGAACCTTCAGCTTGCGCAAAATCCCATCCGGTTAATGTTTCCGCGACCGGATTCATTCGCACAATATTTCCTTCAACATCGGTTGCAATGACAGCATCCCCGATTGAATCAAATGTTATCCGTAAATTATTCTCACTCTCCCGAGCCTGACTTTCTGAATCGGCAAGATTGGTATACATCCTTGAAACAACAAATCCGCATACTAAGAATGTAAAGGAAGTCGTTATCCGCATAAACATTTCATGAGAATCATGAAGTGGAACTAACTGTGAAATAAAACTTGTCCCTTCGGGGTTAAACCAAATAAACTCAAAAAGACTTTCACCAATCCAAAATAAAAATATTACCAAAGCAAAGGCATACAACAAATGTTTTCCAGTAACCCCTGTCCGTATGGTCATGCCTTCCTCCATATTTCTGCCAATATAAAGAATCTAAAACTCAAAAATATAGTTAAAGTTATCATCCATACAAATAAAACAAAAGACTTCTAATTAAATTTGTTCAACTGAATTTAATCTTTCCAAATTTAAAAGGACAAAAAAAAGAGGTGAAAGCATCTGCTTTCACCTCCAGTTCCGCGTAATCCCTAAAGATCACTAAAAACATATTAATCAATAAAATTAAGCAAGAGCCTCATCAGGAGTAATTGTTTCCAGCCCGAAAGCCTCGCCAACCGCTGCAAAGGTAAGCTTACCATTTATAGTATTAAGGCCGAGTTTTAATGAATTATTGGCACGCAAAGCATCAAGCCCCTTATCAGCAAGCAGCATTGCATAAGGAAGTGTCTGATTAACCAGAGCAAAGGTAGAAGTTCTGGGAACAGCTCCGGGCATATTTGCTACGCCGTAATGAATAACACCATCGACCACATAAGTGGGATCAGTGTGAGTCGTAGCCTTGATGGTTTCAACACATCCGCCCTGATCAACTGCCACGTCAACAATCACGGCCCCTTCTTTCATTGTTGAAAGCATACCGCGGGTAATCAGATTAGGAGCCTTGGCCCCCGGAATCAAAACAGCACCGATTATGAGGTCCGCCTGCATAACCGCAGCACGAATATTAGGCTCGGTAGAAGTCATGGTTGTAACTCTGCCGTTAAATATATCATCAAGATACTGAAGTCTTGAATGGCTTACGTCAAAAATAGTAACTCTTGCACCCATGCCCGCAGCAATTTTAGCAGCATTTGTTCCGACAACACCCCCACCGAGAATCATTACATTTGCAGGAGCAACTCCCGGAACCCCACCCAAAAGAACGCCTCTGCCTCCTTTGGGTTTTTCAAGATGTAAAGCGCCTTCCTGAGCAGCCATACGCCCTGCAACTTCACTCATAGGAGTAAGCAAAGGGAGCGAACGATCGGGAAGCTGAACTGTTTCGTATGCAATGCCGGTGGTTCCGCTTTCAAGAAGAATATCGGTAAGAGCTCTGTCCGCAGCGAGGTGGAGATATGTGAAAAGCAAAAGACCTTTTCGGAGATATTTATATTCGGAAGCAATTGGTTCTTTAACTTTGATGACCATTTCAGCAGCCCAGGCTTCATCGGCCGTTACCATCTTAGCACCGGCAGAAAGATACTCGTCATCCGGAAGCCCACTTCCAATGCCGGCTTCTTTTTCAACAACAACGGTATGACCGCGACGGACAAGACTTTCAACTGCTCCAGGAGTCATTGAGACCCTGTTTTCCATAGTTTTAACTTCTTTAGGAATACCAATAAGCATTTCATCAACTCCCGGGGAATATACGTTATGATAAAATCTTATGCAGCATGACTCCATAAGTCATTATGCACCAATGAACCATGCAACGAAAGAAACTCCGTACAACAAAAGTATCAAACCCGTTGCGCTCGAATTTTCACATAAATCTTTCTGCAAACCTAAGCTTTATTGATGTACTGTTACCGTGTAAACTGAATTGATTACCATGCAACGTACAAAACTCTAAAGACAGCACTCACAGAGTAAACACATACTTACCCTGATGGGGTTTTCTGGCAACAAAGAATTGAAAATAATGTACTATTTCAAAGCTGTTTAAAGATTTTTATTCTATTTTTTATTGTTATATAGAATAACAACCTTAACATCAAACAAATATCCGCAAAGGGTTCACAACAATGTCCTTAAAGCCAAACTATATACCGAAAATTTTGATCATTGATGACGAGCCTTTCAATCTGGAATTTCTCGAATTGGTTCTTCGTCAGCAGGGCTACAAAATTGTTACAGCAAACAACGGGAGAACAGGCATTGAGTGCGCCGTAAAAAATCAACCAGACCTTATATTACTGGATATCATGATGCCGGGGGAAACAGGTTTCGAATGCGCAACCATTTTGCGCCTGTCGCCTGAAACTTCTGAGATTCCGATTATTTTTTTAACTGCTCTGGATGATGCAAAAAGTACCCAAAAAGGATTTGATGCCGGAGCCGTAGATTTTATTACAAAACCTTTCGAATATAGAGAAGTTTTACACCGAATAAGACTACACTTGAAAATAGCAGCAAGCGATAAGTTCATGATGAATAATCAAGTAGAACTTTTAGAGCAGAACTCAGCCTTACCTGCTCACGACGACACCTCCCCGCAAAGAAAAAACAAGTCTATATTCCCGGCAAAACAAGAAGAAGCACAAACATATATTTATGAATCTGTCATTCTGCCCAATAAATCTGAAAGTATTCTGTTGCTGAATTTCACGCCTCCGCAACTGGACAACAGAACAGCAAACAACATCAGAAAGGCTTTAACGCTTAACACAGGGCCACTCTATACTCCTGCTGAAACTTTCAGAAATGTCGGGACTGCACTACGCGAAACATTCCGGTCAGACATTGATCAAATGATGGAAATTGACGGGATATATGCTCATATAAATCGTGAAACCGACACACTTACTCTGGTAAATGCGGGATCACTTCCGGCTATATTGCTGCAACCTGACGGATCAACTGTTTTCATTGAACCCCAAAGCGGACCGCTTGGCGAACTGGGAAAAGGTTTACTCCCCTGCTCAACGTTTGAAATGAAAAAAAACAGCCGACTGTTCATATATAGTAGAGAGATGCTGTCCGCGTTCGATTCCACGGGTAAAGGAATAAAAGAGCTGAAAGAAGCGTGCGAACTTTCTGCGGGGGTAGATATTGAAACCGCATGTCAGGCCGCGGGAGAAATGCTGCTGAAAGGCAAGGCTACACTGGAGGGGATACTTATTGCTGTTGAAGCTTAAATAAAAAAAGGCCCGCCAGCGAAGCCGATTGGGTCGGGGGTTATGAATCTGCCGATGGCTGGATCGTATTCACAATATCCGAAGTGAATTAATCCCGTGTCTTTATCGGTCAATCCTGCGGAGAAGCCCACGCAAGTATCAAATTTTTCATTACTATCGAACAATAAATTGCCAAACGAATCATATATAATCCGCTTTACCTCATTACCCCTTTCATCCGCAACCATGAAAATTGAACCGACCTGATCGGTTGCGAAATAAAAGGTTTTTCCTTCGTAAGTCATTGCAACGGGATCGCCTTCTTCGTCATAAGTGAAAACTTTGGGACGTAGCCCTTCGGCATCCGTGACAGCAACTAAAGTAGTCAAATCCTGCCAGAGATATTTTTCTACAGTTTTACCGTTGATAGATTTGGAAATCCTTTTTCCCGCAGGATCAGAGGTATATTCAACCCTGCGCCCATCCGACAAAACAACTTCATGCAACGGTCCTGACTCCAAGTATGAATAACGAGTAATCTTTCCAAACTCGTTTTTTTCGATCATACGGCCTTGCTTGTCGTAGAAATATTTTACATTGCCAACTGCGATAAGTTATAATCTGCTGTTATACTTTAACAGTTGCGGTTTTGTGTGCCGATTTTCCAAGGTAAGTCTTTCACCGTATTTGCCGTACTGATATTGCTCGATGATGGATTCATCACAAAGAACTTTGCTGAGTCTACCACCATTCTCGTATTCATATTCGCGCATTATGGCTTTAGGGGCGAGTGCTAATGCTTTTTGAATAATTCTGCCGTCCTCAGTTTTCCGAAGTTCCTGAGCAAGTGGAAGCTTAGGATTCTTCATCATGAACTGCGCATGAAGCTAACGCTTAGCTTTTTTCTGTCTTTCCTGAATCTGCTCCATCTGTCTTTTTCTTTGTTCCCAAAGGTTTCGGCGTTCAGGTGGCATCATGCTTGGGTACATTTTTTCATCATTGGAGAATTCTGCAAAAAGACTAGACATGTCTTCAGGATCAAGCTCTTCACCAAGTCCTACGTTTTGCATAACCTCATACATTTCTTCGAGCTGCGCTTCCGGCTTCATAGATTTGCCATACAAGCGAGCACCTGCTGATAATTCTCCGCGATCTTTTTTACGTAAGCAATAAGAGTTTAATCTGTTCACAAGGTCCTCCCGTTCTTTATTGCCCCTCTACAAAGCATAGACCTATTCTACGCTTAAAAGACAAGGCATTAACTGTCGTTTATAAAGATAAGGATATGAAACAAAGCGGACATGAATAAGCCGACTCAGGTCCGGCTTGAAAAAAGATCAAAAAAAAGCCCCTACACATAATGCGTCGGGGCTATAAAACAATTCAGACTAAAGGATGTTATTTAACAGAACCAACTGGATACTTAGCTCCCTTCCATGCAAAAATACCGCCGGGGTATCTTTTCACGTTGGTGTAACCGAGCTTTCTCGCCCATGCTGCACCATTATGACTGCGGGAACATTTAACGAATCCACAATAAACAATGATTTCTTTATCTTTATCAGGTCCGAGCATTTCGACAAACTGTTCCTGAGTTTTGCCGTCAGTTTTGGTCACGTCCCATTCATCCATATCAGGAATCGGGAAGAGGAACTGTTTTGCTCCGGGAACATGTTCTTTTTTATAGCTGGCTTCATACGGCATGGTGTCGATAACGAGCACTTCCGCTTTACTGTCCAGAAGAGCCTTAAGTTCGGCAGTTGAGATCACATCGTAATCACCGCGCTGTATTTCGCGAACAAGTTTGATTGCGCCTGTTTCTTTTGAAACTTCCTGCTCAAATTTGTCACTGCCTAGACAGCCGACCAGTGAAAACATCAATGCGCATACTGCGGCAAGTGAGAAAACATTTCTTACAAATTTCATTGAAAAACCTCCAAAAACAAATTTTATTTTTTTGAAATAAAAGCAAAAATCGATCTAGGTCTGTAATCTTTCGCTCCCCTAAGCCAATAAAGATATACACAGCCGGAAAATAAAAACAGATCTCTAAAAAGAGCTTCGCGAAGTGAATGATACGCTTCGCCTTCTGCATCCCCCGGAGCAAAACAACCGCAATCGACATCAAGTCCCATATTTATTCCGTGAACAAGGACGCCCATAAAGACGAGCAGCAGAACCGAGTAGAGAAATAAAGATCCTTTAAGATCCCAGACAAGCGCAGTCGCAATTAATATTTCCGCCACGGGAAGAACTATTGCGGACAAACTGACCAAAGAATCAGGCAGTAACCCATACCCGCTGATAACCGTTGCAAAACCCTCAGTATTCATAATCTTTGTTGCCCCTGCATAAAAAAAGACAACAGCAAGAAGACATCTGATAATCAAATAAGCATGCTCGGACATAAGCTTTCCAAGTAATTGCGCCTTCACCATTCGTGCTCCCTTAACCACTGAATAATAATTTAATGCTCAATCACTATCCTTACTAAGTGATTCAAATCAAATCGTTATAAACTATTACAAAAGGAACATTCCATAGCCTAAACTTATAGCAACTTTTTGCGGCCAAAATACCCTTTGCACAAATGTGTTATTCTAGCTTAAGTAATAAAGGTTACATCATAAATATTATAGGATAAAAGAATATGAAAAATTCGAAAGACGACCACCCCGTGGGCGATGAACTAAAAAACGACTATGCCCATCAAGAACCTGACAAAGTGGTTGAGCCAGAAGAGGCCCTTAGAGAAATCGCCATAGAAGACCTGCCTAATTCAATAAAAAAAGCGCTGGAAAAAACCGGATGGGACAGCCTGACCCCGGTTCAATCAAAATCCCTTCCTTATCAATTAGACAGAATAGACCTGATGGTTCAGGCAAGAACAGGAAGCGGGAAAACAGGCGCATTTGTCCTGCCGCTGCTTGAAAAACTCGACCCGTCACTTAATCGCACACAGGCTTTGATCCTCGTTCCTACAAGGGAACTTGCCAGACAGGTTGAACGTGAAGCTGAAATAATTTTCGAAGGTTCAGGACTCCGGGTTCTTTCCGTATACGGCGGAGTCGGCTACGGCAGACAGAAAGAACAACTGGAAAAAGGCGCACACATGGTTGTGGGTACCCCGGGCCGAATTCTTGACCATTTGATGAGAAGAACATTCTCCCTGAATGACCTGAAAACACTTATCTTTGATGAAGCTGACCGCATGCTTTCCATCGGTTTTTATCCCGATATGCAGCAGGTAAAATCATATCTGCCCCGCCGCCCGATCAGCGCATACATGTTTTCAGCGACCTTCCCTGAGCACGTACTGCGGTTATCAAAAGAGTTCATGTACAAGCCTCAATTGCTGAGCCTGAGCAGCAAACATGTCCATGTAGCAGAAATAGAACACGCATATTACGAGGTTCCCGCCATGGGCCGAGAAAGACAGCTCATGCGAGTGCTGGAGATGGAAAATCCAACCTCGGCTATCATCTTCTGTAACACCAAGGCCAACGTAAATTTCGTAACAGCAGTGCTGAACAACTTCGGATTCAACGCCGGCGAATTAACCTCCGACCTTTCACAAAACAAACGTGAAAGCATTCTTGGAGATCTCAGATCCGGTAAAATTAAATTTCTCGTGGCAACGGACATTGCTGCACGCGGAATTGACGTTCCAGACCTGTCGCACGTTATTCTGTATGAACCACCCGAAGAAAAAGAATCTTACATTCACAGGGCCGGACGCACAGGACGAGCAGGATCATCGGGAATCGCGATTTCTCTTGTAGATGTTATTCAAAAACTGGAGTTACAGAGAATTGCGACAACTTACAGTATAAATTTTGACTGCCGCACCCTGCCGGATGACAAAGAAATTCTGAAGACTATCAATGAACGGCTTACCACCATTCTGGAAGCCAAATACCGCTCAACAACTATTCTTGAAAAAGAACGCATCAACCGTTACAAAGAACTTGTTCGCCAGCTTGCGCAAGATGATGAGCAATGCACCTTGGTTGGGATGCTCATGGACGAACTGTATCAAAACTCGCTCCACGCCCGCCCACCGCAGCCTCCGTCCGAAGGACAGGATACAAGCGGTAACAGGCCACGTCCTGCGAAAAGACCTCCTCAGTCCGGCAACAGGCCCGGAGGCCACGGCAAAGGTGGTAGACCACAAGGCAGAAATTCTGGTGGAAACCGTAGATACTAACAGAAAAATATTCGGAGTATAGAAGATGAAATTGCTCTCAAGTCAGGTAGAAGGATACCTTGACAGCTCATCCTGGATTCGCAAAATGTTCGAAACCGGAATGGTCCTAAAGAAAAAATTCGGTGAAGACGCAGTATGTGACTTCTCTCTCGGCAATCCAGACGTTCCAGCTCCGGCAGCCATTGCTGACGGCCTCAAAGAACTGGCCGAGTGTGCAGGAGAACCTTTTGCATTTGGATACATGCCGAACTTCGGTTACCCCTCTTTACGCGAAAAACTGGCAAAAACAGTTTCGCAAGAACAAGGTGTTCCTGTCGAAGGAAGTGATCTAATTATCACCTGCGGAGCAGCAGGAGCAATCAATGCTCTCTATCGCTCCATCCTTAATCCGGGCGATCAGATTTTATGCCCGGCTCCTTACTTTGTGGAATACGGATTCTACGCACAGAACTACGGCGGAGAACTGGTAACAGTTCCTTCCAAACCGCTGACTTTTGAGCTGGACTTTGAAGGAATCGAAAAAGCCATCAACGAAAAAACCCGTGTTGTGCTTATCAATTCCCCGAACAACCCCACAGGTGTTGTTTACTCAAAAGAAGATCTTGAAAAACTCACAGATACCCTTAAAAAAGCCAACGCCGGCCGCGAAAGACCTATCTTTCTGGTTGCCGACGAGCCATATAGATTCCTCGCATTTGACGGCGTAGAAGTGCCTTCCATTTTACCGCTGTATCCGTACAGTGTCGTGGTAAGTTCTTTTTCCAAAAACCTTTCTCTGGCTGGAGAAAGAATCGGCTACGCACTTATCAACCCGGAAATGCCTGAAAAACAGACCCTGCTCGCAGGACTGGTTCTCGCCAATCGCATTCTCGGTTTTGTAAATGCTCCGGCTGTCGGACAAAAGCTGCTTGAAAAAGCACTCGGCGCTCAGGTTGATAAAAAAATCTACCTTGAAAGACGCGACGCAATGGCCAAAGTCCTTGATGATGCGGGATATTCATACACATTGCCAAAAGGTGCATTCTACTTCTTCCCCGAAGCTCCGGGTGGCGATGATGTAAAGTTCTGCGCCGCTCTTCAGGAAGAAAAAATTCTCGCAGTACCCGGAACAGGCTTCGGCTTCCCCGGATACTTCAGACTTGCTTTCTGCGTAGGCGTAAACGTAATCGAACGCTCAACCGAAGGGTTCAAAAAAGCCATCGCACAGTTTTAATCAGCTTACTTAAAAAGAGGGGAGACCATAAAAGTCTCCCCTCTTTTTTTCTTGATAAAAGACAGTCATATCTATACAAATCCCTTCCAGCAAAAAAATATCATTTAGATCTCATCGCCAGTCGCGAACCGACTTAAGACCTTTCCACAAAATATGAACTTCCTATGTTCAGAACTAAACCTGTAATTCTAATTAGATGGTCATGTTCTGCACACTTGTGGAAAACTTTTTATACCCTTTGTTCATAAAGCAATAAAACCTTCCCCCTAAAAGGGAGTCCAGAGGGCCACGGGCCTTCTGGTCCAGCTGAAGGCGAAATCACCTAAAAATTAATCCAATCGGGAACAAGCGGACTTGCCTCACTAAGTTCTTTCTCGAGCGATTGAAAATCTGGCTCCACCTGCTGCACAAGCTGCCAATATCTAGCAGAGTGATTAAGATGAACGGTATGGCAAAGCTCATGAATCAAGACATAGCGAACCAGTCTGAACGGCAGAAACATAAGCTTCATGTTAAGATTAATATTCCCCTTTGAAGAACAGCTCCCCCATCGTTTACGCTGAGAACGGATGAACAATTTTTTAAAAGGCATATCTATTTCTTTTGAAATTTTCGTAAGTTCTGCGAGCAGAAAAGAGCGAGCCTGTGTACGGACAAACTCTGTCAGAGCAACAAGATCTTCCTGCTCAGTCCAAGCCGCACCGCTCAACATCAATTTGTCCACATTTTTGCGGACTCGCAAACCGGGCTTTCTGGTCCGCACTCTATGAATATAAATTTCGGTATCAGTCGCAACAAAAAACAGACTTTCAGGCAAAACCAGCTCCGGCGGAGAAAGTGAAAATCCTTTCTGTTCCAGATGCTTAATTGCGGATAAAATCCATTCCCGCTTGTTCTCAAGAAACCGCGGAACTTCAACCTTCCGTACACCTTTAGGCAAAACGACTTCTAATCCTTTATCAGGGATCAGCTTAATAATTACATTTTTTGCCCGCGCACTCACCCTTATTGAATATGGTGGCGGAAAATCAGCCATAAAAAAACTCCCTGAGAATAAAATTTTCAATTCTGCTAAGCGAAGTTTTTGCTTGTATTGCAAAATCTTCAGGACTAGCATTCGCACTCTGATTTTGAGACAAAATTCTTTCCAACATTCCATCCCCCAAGGACTCCCCTGTGACCAAATCTGCGCTGAATTCTCGCAAAATGTATATTTTTCTTCTCATTCTGACTATAGCAACAGCAATAGGATTTCAGGGGTGGAGAACTCTTTTAAATAACTTCGCCATAGATGTTGCCGGCCTAAACGGCGGGGAATTCGGCCTGATAGGCTCAATCCGCGAGATTCCGGGATTTCTGGCTTTATTTGTAATCTACTTTCTCTTTATCATTAAAGAACACAGACTTGCGGCTCTTTCTGTCATTCTCATGGGCGTAGGTGTTGCAATAACAGGGTTCATGCCTTCTTTCATAGGCATTGCGTTCACAACGATACTCATGTCCTTCGGGTTTCATTATTATGAAACACTTAATCAGTCTTTAACCCTACAATATTTCGGATACTCGGAAGCACCAATTGTAATGGCCAGACTTAGAAGTCTCGGAGCAGCTACTAACATTTGTGTAGGGATGGCAATCTTCGCAGTCTCCGGTATTTTTGACTACAAAGAAATGTTCATAGCTGCTGGCGCATGTGCAATTCTAGGCGGCATATACTGCTCTTTTCAAGATCCTTCATCTAAAGAAATACCTCTTCAACATAAAAAAATGATCCTGAAGTCAAGATACTGGCTTTTCTACGCCCTCACCTTCATGGCCGGTGCACGGAGACAAATATTTGTAGCTTTTGCAGTTTTTCTACTAGTCAAAAAGTTTAATTATTCCATCCAGGATATCACCATTTTATTTGTAGTAAACAACGTTATTAACTACTTTTTAAATCCCTTAATTGCCAAGGCTGTCAATAAATATGGTGAAAGAAAAGTACTGAGTCTTGAATACGCAAGTTTAGTTTTGATATTTACGGCATATGCCTTCATTGAAAGCCCTTTAATCGGTGGGATTCTTTATATTTTAGACAACATATTTTTCAACTTTGCCATGGGTATCCGCACTTTCTTCCAGAAAATAGCGGATAAAAAAGACATTGCACCAAGTATGGCTGTAGGCTTTACCATCAACCACATTGCAGCAGTAGCCATTCCCGTTCTGGCAGGCATTGCGTGGATGCAGGACTACCGCATAGTCTTTCTAGGCGCCGCGGCATTATCTGCTATTTCACTGATTCTTGTTCAATTTATTGATCGTGAACTAAAAATGAAGATGAACTTAAATTAAAAACTAAAACAATTTCACAGTATTTATATGTTCCCAATGAATATTCCTTGAACATGTGTTATTTAAAATTCATTGGAGCACCCCTTTACAAAAAGAAATAAATCAACGAAATTAATTTTTTAAATATCAAATATGCAATCTAAAGATAGTACCTAAGGTTTATAAGGATCCACGATGGAACTAAGTAGTAAAAAAATTGAAAATGCTCTTATTATCGGTATGAAAGGAAGACTCGACGCGCTGACTTCTCCTAATTTTGAAGATGCAATATGCAAATTCATCAGAGAAGGTGAAATCAAAATTGTTTTCGATCTCGGCGACCTTGATTACATCTCCAGCGCAGGTTTAAGGGCTATTCTTTCGACAGCAAAAAGACTAAAAGCTGAAGACGGAGCAATTGCTTTTGCTAACATTACCGGAATGATCAGTGAAGTTTTTGAAATTTCAGGATTTGGCTCCATGTTTAATATCTATGGCTCTGCCCTACTCGCCGCAAAAGAACTGTCTTAGTTTGAAGGAGGGCCAAATGAGACTATTTTTTATTTCAATTTTATCAATTACAACATTATTTCTCTTCTCTTCATTTGCGAAGGCTAAATCCCCCCTTGATACTTCGCTCCAAAAAGAAATAAAAACAGTATTACAAAACAACCCTGAACTTATTTTAGAAGCTTTCAAAGGACATGAGGAAAAACTGTACGACCTCATGCAGGTCGGGCTTGAAAAGAAAAATAAAACTAAAATACGGAACAGACAGAAAAAACAACTGGATAATCCGAATATTCCGCTTTCAATGCCTAATCGCCCGCTATGGGGAAATCCCAATGGTGATATTTCCATCTTTGCATACTCTGATTTTCAATCAGCAAGCTGTTCAAAAGCAAACAAAATAATACAGGAACTTTTAAAAAAAGACCCAAAAATTAATTACCGCTACCGGCATAACCCTCAAGGTTTTCACAAGATGTCCCGCCCTGCGGCACTGTATTATGAAGCTTTAGCACGGCAGGACCACCAGAAAGCAATCCTATTTAACAGTCTGCTATTTGCAAATCGGTCTAAAATTAATAAAGACGGACTGAAAGAACTCGACACACTTGTGTCAAAGGCCGGAGGTAATCTGCCCCTTCTGCATCGCGACATCAAGTCAGTTCGACTTTTCAACCTTGTTGACCGTGATATCAACGAAGCTAAAAAATTTGGATTTACGGCTTCACCTGTATTCGTTATCAACGGCGTGACGATATCCGGAGCGGCTCCACTTAAAGAATTTAAAGAAGTGATCCAACTAATACGCGATCATATGTCAAAATAAATTTCCCGTATAATCTTCCAATCTTCTGCATAAAAGGATCAGTAAATGGTTTTGAAGAACTCCGACATACCCCATGTCTTTCTCCATACCGGAGACGCTTTCATCGGAGTAAGCCCTACAATAGTTTCAACTGTGCTCGGTTCCTGTGTAGCCATTACAATGTTTTCCCCACGCATGAAACAAGGCGCAATCTGCCACGCATTTCTCCCCTCGCGAAAAGAAATTAACCCGGATAAACAAATATCAATCCAAATTTGTAGATATGTAGACACGGCCGTTGACCATTTGCTAGCATGCATGCTCCGCATCGGAACCAGAAAAAATGAACTTGAGGTCAAAATATTTGGAGGAGCCAGCGGGCTAACCTTATCAAAAGTCAGAGCTCCGCCCTCCTTTGCCGTAGGAGGGCGAAATATCCAAATGGCTCTAGATTCCTTATCGGCGATAGGACTTCACCCTAAAGCAATGGATACGGGGGGAAATGTAGGAAGAAAGATTTTATTCGCCACACACAGCGGAAACATCTGGCTTAAAAGACTTGATAAACAAACCCTATTGAAAACAACCTGTCACCTCACGATTAAAAAATGAAATTATTTAAAAAAATTTTCCCTATAGCTTTTTTTCTCCTGATTCTTATCGGATCTTTCAGTCCAGCCTATGCAGACGAAACAATCTACCAATATTCAACTATCGACTCTTTGTTGCTTGGCAACTATGATGGAGATTTGACCGTTTCCGAGCTGAAAAAACACGGAGATTTCGGAATAGGCACCTTTAACGGTCTAAACGGTGAAATGGTTTTTATCGACGGTGAAGTCTACAGAGTCGGATATAATGGTAAAGCTGTCGCAGTTGATAATCTTACCCGAGTCCCTTTTGCTGATGCCCTCATCTTTAAAACAGATTCCATACTGAAAATAGACTCAGCTTCATCACTTGAAGAATTGAACCTGAAAATCACCAATGCCCTTCCATCTTCAAACATCTTCTTTGCCATCCGCATAGACGGCAGATTCAACATGATGCGGACACGAAGTGTTCCTGAACAAAAGAAGCCTTACCCGCCCCTCATTGATGTCGTAAAACATCAAAGCATCTTCAAATTTACAGAAATAGAAGGGTCCCTTATCGGCATCAAAAGCCCTGCCTATGTAAAAGGAATAGGAGTTCCTGGATTCCACTGGCACTTCATTACCAAGGACCGCACTGCCGGCGGACATGTTTTAGGCTGCCAAGTCAAAAACCTTATCGCAAAGGTCGGATCTTACAATAATTTCTTCTTACAGCTACCCAAAACCAAGAGTTTTCTAGATTCTGATCTCAGTAACGACAAAGAAAAAGAATTAAAAAAAGTAGAAAAAGATTCCATTAAGGATTAATAATAGAAGTTCAAGTACGCCTTCTTTTCACGGGAGTGCGACTTTCTTTTTTATTCTGGAGGAATACCATGAGCAATAAATTAATTGTCAAAGTAGATGAAGATCTCGAAGAGATCATGCCACGATATCTTGAAATCAGACATAAAGAATTGGGTGAACTCGAAGAGGCAATAAAAGCCGAAAACTTCGACCAAATCAGGATACTGGGACACAAGCTGAAAGGAACAGGATCGTCTTACGGCTTTGAAGAGCTAACAAGACTTGGTGGTCTTATTGAAAATAAAGCTTGCGATAAAATCATGACGGAAATTCCTGAGTGCACTGCCAAGGTCCGCAGCTATCTTGAAAACATCGAAATTGAATATGTTCCAATGGACTAATTATTATCCGTACAAACTTCCTCTGGAAGTTTGTACGGATTTTTTATTTAAACCGCTTAATTTACCGCAATCGCAAGCTATAATAAAAACTGCCCTGTAACCGACTCGGGATTTTCCATTATTTCTTCCGGTGTACCTTTTGCAACAATCTCTCCACCGGACTCGCCTCCGCCCGGACCTAGATCAAAAACATAATCAGCAGCGCGGATTACATCGGTATTGTGTTCAATAACAATGACCGTTGCCCCTTTTTCTACCAACTGCTGCAAAACTTTGATCAACTTGCCGACTTCGTGCATATGCAATCCCGTGGTCGGCTCATCAAGAATATAAAGAGTACCGGGCAAACGTCTTTTGCCCAGTTCACGTGATATTTTAATGCGTTGAGCTTCACCACCCGAAAGAGTCGTTCCCGGCTGACCGAGTTGTAAATATTCAAGCCCGACCTGCTCTAATACTTCGAGTCTACGCTTCAAAGTAGGATGATTTTCAAAGAAAACTTTCGCCTGCCGGACGGTCATATCAAGGACTTCTGCTATATTGCGCCCCTTGTAATCTACTTCGAGCGTCTGGCTGTTATATCGCTTACCTTTGCAGACATCACAGGTCACGTAAACATCCGGTAGAAAATGCATTTCAACTCTTATCTGACCATCACCGCGACAAGCTTCGCAGCGTCCGCCACGAACGTTAAAACTGAACCTACCCGGCTTGTAGCCGCGCTTTTTAGATTCTTTTGTCGCCGCAAATATATTTCTGATCTCGTCAAATATTTTAGTATAAGTCGCAGGATTAGACCTCGGAGTTCTTCCAATAGGAGACTGATCAATTGAAATTACTTTTTCAATCTTATCAATGCCGTCAATTCCGGTAATCTGCCCCGGCTGATCAACCTTTATCCCCCGTGACAATGCCAGATGCTTATACATGGAATCCACCACAAGCGAGCTTTTTCCTGAGCCGGAAACTCCGGTGAAACAACACAAGATACCCAGCGGGATGTCCACATCCAGATTTTTAAGATTATTTGTTGTAACTCCGCGCATCCTTATCCAGTCGGAAGGAATGCGCCTTTCCTCAGGCTTATCAAGAGATAGTTCTCCGCGTAAATATTTTGCAGTGAGTGATTGCGACTTACCCAGCAGATCGTCAACGCTGCCCTGAAAAACAATCTCACCACCAAGCATACCGGAACCGGGGCCAAGCTCAATAACATGGTCGGCATTTCTGATAGTGGATTCATCGTGTTCAACCACCAGCACGGTATTCCCGCGAGCCTGCAATGAACGTAACGTTTTGAGAAGCCGTTCGTTATCATGAGGATGCAACCCGATAGACGGCTCATCAAGCACATACGTTACACCGACAAGCCCTGAACCAAGCTGTCCTGCCAGACGGATACGCTGAGCTTCTCCCCCAGAAAGAGTCGCCATATTACGACCTAGATTTAAATAATCCAGTCCGACGTTGGCCATAAAACCGATGCGGTGAATCAATTCTTTAAGCAAAGGCTCGGCGATAAGCGAATCATGCCCTTTAAATTCCAGCCCTTCCAACCAGTTAAGCGCCCGCTTGATAGACATGGAACAAAAGTCGAAAACACTTTCGCCTTCAACCCGTACAGCAAGCGACTCAGGACGCAGACGTGCGCCATTACATGCGGGGCAAGGCATATTCTGTCTAAAACGAGCAAGTTCATCACGCCAAATGCGTCCCAGGTCACGCCCGGCATCAAGCTGATTAATTATCCCTTCCCAATCAAGCTTCTTATCTCCGTAGAACAACGCGTTCATAGCTTCTTTGGAAAATTCATTCAGAGGGGTATCGATCTTAAAACCATATTTTTTGCCGAGAGCACGAAATTCAGCCTCATAACGCCCAAACATTTGCGGAGATTTCCAAGGAATAACCGCTCCTGATTTAAGAGAAAGACCTTTATTCGGTGCAAGCAAATCAGGTTCATAATACTCAACACTGCCGATTCCTGAACAGGTCTGACAGGCTCCCTGAGGACTGTTGAAAGAAAAAAGTTGCGGAGACAAGCGCGGCATACTTATTTTACAGGAGGTGCAGGTCGACATGGTTGAAAGATAAATATCCTCACCGCCGACAATTGAAACTATGACTGATTCATCGCCATAGCGCAGAGCAAGCTCCAGTGAATCGCCCAGCCTTTTCTTGATATCATTTTTTATGACCAGACGATCGACCACCAGCTCAATGCTGTGCTTACGGTTCTTTTCAAGCTCCGGAACTTCATCGATCGCAGAAATTTCTCCATTCACCCTTACGCGAACAAATCCTTCTCGCTTAAGTTTAATAAAAAGATCTTTATGAGTACCTTTTTGATGATCAACAAGCGGAGCAAGGAGCATGAATTTTGTACCGGCTTCAAGAGACATCATGCGATCCAGAATTTCATCCGAAGTCTGAGCTTCAATAGCTTTACCGCACTTAGGACAATGATATTTTCCTAGTCGCGCATAAAACACGCGTAAAAAATCATAAATTTCTGTCACAGTTCCAACAGTTGAACGCGGGTTGCGGGAAGTAGATTGCTGCTCAAGCGAAATAGCAGGAGACAGACCTTCAATCTTATCAACTTTCGGCTTATCCAGCTGGGGTAGAAACTGCCGCGCATATGCTGAAAGCGACTCAACGTATCGACGCTGTCCCTCGGCATAAACAATATCAAATGAGAGAGTAGATTTACCTGATCCAGAAGGACCGCAAACAACTACCAACTGATCACGCGGAATATCTAAACTCAAATCTTTAAGATTGTGATGCTTCGCACCTTCAATATGAATTGACTTGTTCTGCATATATTTCTCACTGTCCGAATTATTTGATCCGGAACAAACTTCAATTTTTCAAGGATATTTAAAGACTAAAACGGCGAGTGGAAATAATAAGCATTTTCATATCAAAGGCAAGCTAAGTAGGAATCATTCTTAAATATCTTTTTACCGCATGAAAACAATAAGTATTTTATTTCCCATCATTCTCTCCTAAACAGGTCGAAAACTCCTCATCCACCACTTCAAGGCCACCCTCTTGTATCTCTTTGATGAATATTTCAACCAGTTCTGGGTCTAGAGAAGGCCCTGCTAGCTTTCTAAGAATGGGGAAGGCCTTATCAAGTCCCATTGCATCCTGATAAGTGCGACTCGTAGTAATGGCATCAAATACATCCGCAATACTCAAAATACGCGCTCCCTTAGAGATTTCATCACCTTGAAGCCCGTTCGGATACCCTGTTCCATCCAGTCTTTCATGATGGGCGCGCACAAATTCAACTGCAGGACCGAGAAATTTAAGTCCTTTCAGCATGCGGAACCCGGCTTCGGGGTGCCGCCTTATTTCAGCGAGCATGTCATCATCAACGTGAATATCTTCATTGAAAAACAATCTGTCGCTGAACCCGATTTTACCTATGTCATGGAGAATTCCCGCAAGTCCAACTGTCCAGACTTCGTCATCTGAAAACCCGGCCCGAAGAGCCAGTCTCTGAGCGTACTGTCCCACACGCTCACCGTGGCCGCGAGTATACTTATCCCTCAGACTCAGCCCGCGCGCAGTGGCTTTAACGGTATCCACAATATTCTGCTTAAGTTCTTCATTGGCCTGCTCAAGAGCAAACTCACGAGCCTCAATTTTAACCATCATCATACCGACAGATTCAGCTACTTCACGAACATACGGACTATACTTATCGGTAGTAAGTTCCATAATATCATTTGAATAACTTCCGCCCGAAATATCCTGAATACAAGCCAGAAGATGAGTTAAACCTTCCATATGACATATCCGTTGTTGAAAATTAATTTCTTTTAAGAAACTATATAATGTGACAACGTAAAAATAGCAAAAGAACTACTTAACTCATAAAGGAGATCTCAGTGAATACTTCATTCAACTATTTCATACCCACTAATATTATTTTCGGAGCCGGACGCATAAAAGAACTGGCAACAGTAGCTCTGCCCGGAACCAAGGCTCTCATAGTAATAAGCTCCGGCACGTCAATGACCCGTTTCGGATACCTTGATACGGTTGTTAAGGCTCTTAAAGCACAAAAAGTTGAAACTGTAATTTTCAGCAAAGTCCTCCCTAACCCTATCGTTGATCACGTCATGGAAGGCGCTCAGATGGCCCGTGAAAACGGCTGTGATTTCATCGTCGGACTCGGGGGCGGCAGTTCAATTGATTCAGCTAAAAGCATCGCGGTGATGGTGAATAATCCAGGAACATATTGGGATTACATCGGCGGCGGAACAGGAAAAGGAAAACCCGTCACTGAAAAAGTATTACCCCTGATCGCCATTCCGACAACCGCAGGAACAGGCACAGAAGCTGACCCGTGGACCGTTATCACCAACTTGGAAACCAAGGAAAAAATCGGCTTCGGCGTTGCGGGAACTTTCCCCGTAATTGCTATTGTTGACCCTGAAATGATGCTCAGTGTCCCCGCACACCTGACAGCATATCAGGGCATGGATGCCTTTTTCCACGCCGCAGAAGGATACCTTGCCAACGTCCACCAGCCAGCAAGCGACCTGTTCGCTCTGGATTCCGTCAAGCTGATAACAAAACACCTGCCGACAGCAGTAAAAGACGGCTCAAACATGGAAGCCCGCACCGCCCTAGCATGGGCCAGCACGCAGTCCGGCATGGTGGAATCAACATCCAGCTGTATATCACAGCATTCAATGGAACACGCACTAAGTGCGTTTGACCCATCTGTTACGCATGGCGCAGGACTGATCATGCTGAGTGTTTCCTACTTCTCATTCATGGCAAAGAAAGTGCCCGAAAGGTTCCCCGCTCTTGCCGAAGCAATGGGTGTTGATGTCAGCAAACTGCCGGAAAGCGAACGCCCTATGGCATTCATCACTGCACTAAAACAGCTCATCAAAGACATTGATTGTGACGGACTGGATCTTAACGATTACAAACTTGATAAATCACAGGCTGGAGCACTTGCCGATAACGCAATGACCGCCATGGGATTTTTGTTCACGCTTGATCCTTACCAGATGAATAAAGAAGAAGTTGTGGGGATATTTGAGAGTGCTTTTGATGCGTAGGGTTTAGATAAAATTTAATTTAAGAAAATATTGATTGTAATAAGTAATCCCCTCTTTCGTTTATTCGAAGGAGGGGATTTTCAAATTCTATATTCCAAATAAAGTTCAATCTCACTTAAGCGTTATGCTCCCGAAAAGCCTGAACAGTATTAATTAGCAACTGTGCGATAGTCATAGGTCCAACTCCGCCGGGAACTGGAGTCATTGCGCTGGCAACGCCTTCTAGTGCAGCGTAATCACAATCACCGACCAGACCGTCATCAGTGCGGTTGATACCTACGTCGACAACGACCGCGCCCTGTTTCACCATATCTTTGGTGATAAATTTAGGGATGCCGATAGCGGCGAATACGAAATCCGCGCTCTTAACTTCTTCCGCAAGATTCGCAGTGCGTGAATGACAGACAGTCACTGTGGCGTTTGCGAAATCACCATACTGCATCAGCATCATGGCGAGGGGTTTACCTACGATATTTGAACGTCCCACTACGACCGCTTTTTTGCCGGAAGTAGGTAAATTGTAACGTTCCAGTAGAGTCATGATTCCAGCTGGTGTGCATGAACGAAAACCGGGCAATCCAAGCATGAGCTTGCCGACATTCATTGGATGAAAACCGTCAACATCTTTGCCGGGATCGATGAGTTCTAGGCAACGCTGGCTGTCGAGTCCTTTAGGGAGAGGAAGCTGGAGCAGAATGCCGTCAACCTTATCATCAGCATTGAGCGTCTTGATCAGGTCTTCAAGATCCTGCTGAGCTACTCCGCCATCAATGTGATGTGCATAAGAGATAATCCCTGATTTTTCACAGGCAATTTTCTTGTTGCGAACATAAACTTCTGATGCTGGATCTTGTCCAACAAGAATGACGGCCAGACCGGGAGCTCTGCCGTATTCTGATTTTAATGAATCTATTTCAATTTTAAGCTCTTCACGAATAGTGAGTGCTGTTTCTTTTCCGTTTAAAATAATCATAGTGCATACTCCGTGCTGAATTATTCAAGACACTGGTTTCATATAATACAAAAGGCCGGAGCGCAATTGCACTCCGGCCCTTTGAATAATCTTATAAAACAGTGCGACTCTAGCCTTCAGGGAAGAATGCTTCGCGAAGAGCAGGTCCGTAGTAGATACCTTCATCTTCGAGATCTTCTTCAATACGAAGAAGCTGGTTGTACTTTGCAAGCCTGTCACTGCGGCACAAAGAACCGGATTTAATCTGACCGGAATTGAGACCGACAGCAAGATCAGCAATGAAGTGATCACTGGTTTCACCGGAACGATGAGAAACAACGGTGGTGTAACCGGCCTGTTTTGCAAGCTCAATGGTATCGAGGGTTTCAGTAACAGTTCCGATCTGGTTCAATTTGATCAGAATAGAGTTACAAACACCGCGTTCGATTCCTTCAGCAAGGATATCAGGGTTGGTAACGAATACATCGTCACCTACGATCTGAATGCGTTCACCGAGGACTTCGGTGTGATGTTCCCAGCCTTCCCAGTCGCCTTCTGCAAGCCCGTCTTCAATAGAGATAAGCGGGAAGCGATCACAAAGGTCAACATAGAAGTCAGTCAATTCATCAGCTGTGAACTCTTTGTTTTCGCCTTTCAGCACGTACTTACCGTCTTTGTAGAACTCGGAAGCAGCAGCATCAATTGCGAGAGCAATGTCATGACCGGGTCTGTATCCAGCTTTCTCGATAGCTTTGATAATGTATTCAAAAGCTTCAGCGTGAGAACTCAGATTCGGAGCGAATCCGCCTTCATCACCTACTGCGGTGTTATGACCGTCAGCAGCAAGAATACCTTTCAAAGCGTGGAAAGTTTCAGAACCCATGCGGAGAGCTTCCGCGAAAGTTTCAGCGCCGAGAGGCACAATCATGAATTCCTGAATATCAAGATTGTTGGGAGCATGCTCACCACCATTAATGATATTCATCAAAGGAACAGGCAGCAATTTTGCATTTACGCCGCCAAGGTACTGATAGAGAGGAATTCCAAGCAAGTTGGCAGCAGCTCTTGCAACAGCCATGGAAACACCCAGCATTGCGTTAGCGCCGAGTCTTTCTTTGTTGTCGGTTCCATCAAGATCAATCAGGAAGTTATCAATTGCAACCTGACGCAGTGCGTCCTGTCCAACCAATGCTTCAGCGATTTCTTCACGGACATTGGCAACAGCAACCTGCACGCCTTTTCCGCCGTAACGGTCCTCATCACCATCACGAAGTTCAAGAGCTTCGCGAGTACCGGTGGATGCACCGGAAGGAACAGCAGCACGGCCAGTGGCGCCGGATTCAAGAACCACTTCTACTTCAATTGTGGGGTTACCTCTGGAATCAAGAATTTCTCTAGCCCAGACAGCTACGATAGTGCTCATGACATTTCTCCTTGAAAATAGATAAACATTACTTTTCCGGTTTACTTCCGAAATGTCGGTAACAAGCTCCGACAAAAACCTTACGACCGTTTATTCCTCAATGCCAAACCAGCCCATGCGAAGGCCGTCCAAAAGAAGGGTCGGCTCTACACGGTCAATAGCACGGCAAACTTCAGCTATTTTTGAGGCAAAGCCTCCGGTGGCAATGAGTTCAACCTCACCGCCCAAAGTATCACTTAACCGCTGACTCAGCCCTTCAACCATAGCGGCAAATCCGAAAATAAGCCCCTGATTAAGACTGTCAGCGGTACTTTTACCCGGCCTGATAACATTTGATTCAAGCTCAAGAGTAATATGCGGAAGTTTTGCTGTTCCGGAAGAAAGCGCCTTGGTAGACGACAATACTCCGGGACAAATTAAACCACCCATATACGCATTACCCACAACACAATCAAATGTGGTTGCAGTTCCGAAATCAACTACAATAATATTTTCGCTATCACTTATACAGCGGGCTGAAAAGGCCGTCACAAGCCTGTCCGCACCAACTTCCCACGGGCGTTCATATCTATTGTCAATATTCAGTTTGATATCTTCAGGACAAAAATTCAAATCGCATGAAAAAAATCTCTTAACAGCAGATCTCAAAATGGGATTCATAGGAGGAACAACAGAAGAAACAGCGCCCCCGACAATATCCTCGGGAGCATATCCGGCTATGCGGCATATTTCAAGAAGTCTAAGCCCCCATGAATCAGCAGTGCCGCCGGGATCAGTAGGCAAAACAAAAGAAGGGCCGATCTCATCACGGGTCGAAAAACCAATTTTAGTATTGGTATTACCCACGTCAAAAAGAAAAATAGTTTCGGAACTCAACAAAATCTCCTGAATAGATACAAATTCGAATTACGGACAGACCATGCTGCATACTTTCACATGCACTTTTAACCCTTTCAGCAGAAATAACAACCAAAGCAAAGAATGTTTTTACAACAATAAGACAACAATCTTGAATTGCAAGTAGCTAACAAACAATATTGAAACAAACCCATCTCGGCCTATTACCACAATCAGAGAAAACTAAACACATATAGCTACAATTTATAAAGCCGATTTTGCAGATACATAAACAAGAACTGAATTTCGCCTACTTCATTCCGTAACACTAATCAATGAAAGATCGCTTAACTGACTACGGTAGTTGTAATTTTGATTAATTATACATTAATTCTATAGATGTTTTAAAAAGAGCATATTGACTTGAATACAAATTAAAACTAACAATTAATGATCAATTAAAGACTGTTCAATACATTACCTAAAGCATTGCGGAGCATAACCGTGACGGATAAGAAACTTCTCTCCATAGCAGAAATATCCCGCTTACTGGAAGTCCCGGAATCAACTCTTCATTACTGGAAAAACCGTTTTGCCCAATACCTGCCCAGCGCAGGAAGAAACCGGCAAAAAAGATTTAAACCTGGAGCTGTTGAAATTTTTTCACTCATAGCCTCCATGCTTAAACAAGGCCATACCACTGAAGATGTCATGGCTGAACTTTCCAGAAAATATCCGGTTAATGTTGCCATTGAACAGACTGCGTATGATATGACACAGCAACCAGCTTCCACCCAGTTTCAGCAGATCAATATGGAGCCGGCTATTCAGATGGCGGCCGCTATGGGCGCAGAGATTTCTAAATCCATCACTGAAGGGTTGAGAGGGTTACTTTCCAATATACCACAACTTTCCTTCCCTTCCGATGCGCCAATATCCGAAGAACTCCGCTGCGGAATGGAAAAGACAGCTAAAGATTTAAATGAACAGGGTGAGAACATTCAAACCCTTCAAGAAGAAAATACATGCCTCAAAGATAAGCTGTCCATAATGGAAGCTGAACTCGTCAGATTACGCAAAGACAGACGGGAACTTGAAAAGTACCTTCTTGACAAGATGAAAGCCGTAACTAAATAGCCTACGTGCAAGCCCGAATTGCAGCCGTTATCACGGAGCAGGGCTTCCCCCCTCATTTACACCAAATTCAGCCTTCCGACTGTCAATCCGGCAGCCGGAAGGAATTTAATTATTGGAGGAAAACTGATGACTGAACAGACAGAAAAATTCGAATTTAAGGCTGAGATCAACCAGCTTCTGGACATCCTGGTCCACTCTCTTTACACAAACCGCGAAATATTCCTTAGAGAACTCGTATCAAACGCATCCGATGCACTTGATAAGATGCGCTTTGAAATCAATCGCGACCCAGCTCTTGATGACGAGATTGAATCTCAGATCAGCATATCCTACAACGAAGAAGCCAAAACTATCACCGTTGCCGACACCGGAATAGGCATGACCAAAGAAGAAGTCATGGCTAACATCGGAACAATCGCTCATTCCGGCTCTGCTGAGTTTATCAAACAGGCTGCGGATACAAATGAAAGTCTGGACAGCCTTATCGGACGTTTCGGCGTAGGTTTCTACTCCGCATATATGGTTTCCGACAAAGTTATTGTCCGCACAAAATCTTTCAAAAAAGATGCTCCCGCTATTCAGTGGACTTCTGACGGCAAGACCAATTACGAACTAACCATTCTTGATGAAGAAATGACTCATGGAACATCCATTGAGATCTTCCTTAAAGAAGACATGGTTAAACGGTTCGGTTCCGAAGACACACTCAAAGGCATCGTATCCAAGCATTCCAACTTTGTATCTTTCCCCATCATGATCGGCGGAGAAAGAGTCAATACTGTAACAGCTCTCTGGCGTGAACCTAAATTCCAGATCAAGCAGGAACAGTACGAAGAATTTTATAAATTCCTCACATACGATCCCAAGCCCCCCATCAGCACACTTCACTTCTCTGTTGATGCTCCTGTGCAGTTCAACAGCCTTCTTTTCGTGCCTGAAAAAGATCTCGATATATTCGGCATGGACCGCGACAATTGGGGAATTGATCTTTATGTCCGCAGAGTTCTAATTGAACACCAGAATAAAAATATGCTTCCTGAATACCTCAGCTTCATCAAAGGAGTTGTGGATACCGAAGACCTGCCTCTGAACATTTCCCGCGAGACTCTTCAGGACAACCTGCTCATCGGTAAAATTCGTTCAACAATGACTAAGCAGGTTCTCTCCCAGCTTGAAAAAATAGCGAAAGATGATCCTGAAACATATGCAAAATTCTGGAAAGCTCATGCTAAAATATTCAAAGCCGGGCATCAGGATTTCTTAAACAAAGATAAATATGCAAACCTGCTCCGTTTTGATTCATCTAAATCAGACGGTGACACTTTTGTATCATTTGATGATTACATTGAACGCGTAAAAGACGAACAGAAAGAAATTTACTATGCGTTCGTTGCCAGCCGCGAAGCTGCCAACCTGAACCCGCATCTTGAAATCTTCCGCAACAAAGACATCGAAGTTCTGTATCTCTACGAGCCTATTGATGAATTCGTTATGGAAAGCCTCCGCGAGCACAAAGAGTTCGCGCTTGTTTCCGCTGAATACGCAGACCTTGAAAAGCTGGATAAGTTTGAATCAGCTAAAAAAGAAAACGAAGCCACTCCTCTAAGTGAAGAGCAGGCTAAAGACATGGACGCTCTTGCCGCCAAAATGAAAGAAGTTCTCGGCGAACAGGTAGCTGAAGTCAAAATATCTGAAAGACTGAGCGACAGCCCTTGCCGTCTGATCAGCCCGAACGGAGCAATGACTTCCTCCATGGAAAAAATCATGAAGGTCATGAATAAGGACAGCTCTGTCCCTACCAAGACCATGGAAATCAATGCAGACCATCCTCTGCTCCGTTCAATGCTTGAAATTTTCAAAGTGAACGCTGACGATGAATTCATTGAACTTTCATCAAGACAGCTACTGGAATCCGCTCTCCTGCTTGAAGGTTACCTCAACGACCCGCATGCACTTGTAGGCAGAATTCAAAACCTGCTGACCAAAGCCGGCGGATGGTATGCTGAGCTTGAGAAAAAAGACTAGCTCTCTCATATAAGTTTGTAATTAAAAAGGCCCTGACCGCTTATTTGCGATCAGGGCCTTTTTTGATAACATTTCAAAGTCCATATTGAATACAATGTATTGATATGTTATTATAAAAAAATTATTAGTGAATAATTGAACCGGAATTCAATATCGAGAAGTATAATATACAAAAATTGTAGGTAGCTTATATGAATTTAGCAGAATATTCTGACCGCTTTGACATTGAGGCTGCTTTAGCCCGATTTTCTGGAGATAGTGAACTGCTCGGTGAAGCAATCGCAATTTACAAAGAAGAAGCCGTTAAGCACCTTAAAGCTATAGGTGAAGCACTTCAAGTCGGCGATATGGAAAAAGTTTGCATTCTAGCCCATACGTTAAAAGGCGAGTCAGGAGCTGTCGGGGCAATCGCTGCCCAGCAAGAAAGTTCATCTCTAGAAAAAGCCGCTAAAAACATAGATAAAGATAAAATTAACGATCTTTACAGAAAAGTTTCGGAAGAGATTTCAATTGCTTTCCAAATATTGCCGGATGTGATCGAATAAAATGTGACAAACTGACGTTATTTACGGATTCCCTTCCATTTTTTGAAAGAATATTATAATTTTAATTATTCATAATTTTTTAGCTGAAAATAAAAAGAAACAAGAATGAAAACTATCCTTCTCATTGATGACGATCCAAAAATGCTGGATCTTCTCAAACACTATTTGAGAAAAGAGTCTGTATATATTCTATCCGCACCTGACGGAGAAGAAGGCTTGGAACTATTCACAGCTAATGCTGTAGACCTTGTCATAATTGACATTTTCATGCCCAATATGGATGGAATTCAGACAATACTTGAGATCAAACAAAAGAAAAGTGATAGCCAAATATTGGTAATTTCAGGAGGCGGGGAGTACACAGGGCTGGAATATCTTAAACAGGCCAAAGCTCTCGGAGCTAAAGAAGCGCTGGTAAAGCCGTTTACTCAGGAAGAATTCCTCAAAACCGCACACAAGATGATTGATTAGTCATATATTTAACAACAAAAGAAACCGGACTTGATACAATATCAAACCCGGTTTCCAATAGTTCTAATTACAAACTAATCTATCTATATTGACAAGCTATGCTGATTCAAGTTCAGCAGCGGCTTGTTCAACAGCTTCGACAAATTCACGTCTAGCCTGATAAATCTTTTCAGCAATTTTATCATCATGCAAAGCCAAAATCTGAGCAGCCATCCATGCGGCATTCTTTGCTCCGACTTTATCAAGAGCAAGTGTTCCGACTGGAAATCCCGGAGGCATCTGGACTGTAGCAAGAAGCGCATCCATTCCGCCGAGAGCAGAGCCGCAAATAGGCACTCCAAGTACGGGTTTGATCGTTTTAGCAGCCACGGCTCCCGCAAGATGAGCGGCAAGTCCGGCGGCGCAGATAAAAATCTGACATCCTTCTGCTTCTAAATCCTTCACAAGTTTCGCAGTCCTTTCGGGTGTGCGGTGTGCGGAAGAAACCGTGAAAGCATGCGGGATACCAAGTTTGGTCAACAAGTCGGAACAGGGCTGCATTGTATCTCTGTCAGAGATGGACCCCATAAAGATTGCTACTTTTACTGCACTCATTTTTTAAGACCTTTATTTCCTATGTCACGACGGAAATACGCATCCTTGAAGGAGAGCTTTGATACAGCTTCGTATGCTCTGACCTGTGCCGCAGCAAGATCAGACCCGAGAGCTGTTACTCCCAGTACGCGTCCGCCGTTGGTAAGAGTTTTGCCGTCTTTGTACGTTGTTCCGGCCTGAAAAACCTTCACACCTTCAACCTGCTCAGCTTCATCAAATCCAGTAATCTCCATTCCCTTTTCATAAGGTCCGGGATAGCCTCCGGCAGCCATTACAACGCATATGGTTGTTTCAGGCTTCAGCTTAACTTCCACTTCTGAGATTCTGTTTTCAACACAGGCAAGCATGATCTCGGCAATATCGCTGTCCAGACGCATAAGCAACGGCTGGCATTCAGGATCACCGAATCGAACATTATATTCAAGAACTGAAGGGCCGTCAGGAGTATACATAAGTCCGGCGTAAAGGATACCTACAAAAGGTTCTCCTCTATCCGCCAGAAGTTTGAGTACCGGCTTGATGACCAGTTCTGCTGTTTCTTCATATTTTTCACGAGGCAGAATCGGAGCAGGACTATATGCGCCCATGCCGCCGGTATTAGGCCCGGTATCCCCTTCGCCCACAGCCTTGTGATCTTGAGCGGAAGGAAGAAGTGCGTAATCTTCACCGGAACAGAATGCCAGAAAAGAAGCTTCTTCGCCTTTCAGCGCTTCCTCAACGACAACTCTTTCACCGGCAGAGCCGAACTCTTTTTTAATCATCATAGATTCAAGGGTTTCAATTGCCTCTTCAACAGTTGAAGCAACAACAACGCCCTTACCTGCGGCTAACCCGTCAGCCTTTATTACAATCGGAGCGCCTTTGCTTTCAACAAAAGATTTAGCACGCTCAAATTCATCAAAAACCTGAAACGGAGCTGTAGGAACGCCGGAATCACGCATAACCATTTTTGAGAAAGCTTTACTTCCTTCAAGATTAGCTGCGTATGCTCCGGGACCGAAGCAAGGAATACCCTCTTTGCTGAGAGCCTCTTTAATGCCCAGAACAAGCGGCAATTCAGGCCCTGCAACTACGAGATCTATTTTATTTTCTTTTGCAAATTTAACCAGTCCGGGTAAATCATCGTCTTTGATCGGAACGTTAGTACCTTCCAGACGAGTTCCCCCGTTTCCCGGTGCGATAAAAATTTCAGAAACTTTTGGACTCTGCCCGAGCTTCCAGGCAAGCGCGTGTTCCCTTCCGCCTGAACCGACTATAAGTACTTTCATGATTTCTCTCTCCACTGATTAAGCTAGGCCTCACTTAGATAAATATCGGCATTTTGGCAAGAAAAGCTATACGGTAATCCGCACATCTGCGGCAATAACTCCCAGCACTTCACCTTTTGAATTAAGAAAAGGCCCGGACACTGTGATACAATTATGTCCGGAAGCTGCGGATTTATAAACATCAGAAATATACAAGGTCTTATCTTCAAGCGGACCAGAAAACCAAGGACGTTTGGACCAATTTTTACCGAATGAAGACTTATCTTCTTCATACTTCTGTCCATGACCGGAAATATTGCTGACTGTCTGAACTCCGCTCTGATCGGTAATATACAGAAGTTCAAGAAATTGATTGCTGCGCACAGCCCTCCTCATTGCACGTTCCTGTAATTCACGGGAACGTGACTGAACATCCGGCGACTTGGCAAGCAAACTGATAACTTCCTGAACTTTACCATTACCAACCAACTGAAACACACCTATCATATCATCAAGGTCCGATATGCGTCCACCAAGAACGGTCACGGATTCAGTTGCGCCGGACATGGCTTCATCTGTTTCATCAGAAATAGAATGAACTTCAGTGATTGCTTCCCTTACAATGTTGCTGGCCTCTGCCTGCTGAACTGCTTCCTCCGCAATTTTGCGAACCCTTTCAGAACTTTTACCTGCGAGCGAAACAATTTCAACAAGAGCTTCACCGGACATGGAAGCTAAATCAGAGGCTTCCCCGGCAAGACCTGCAATAGAATCGACTCCGGCAATTGTGTGCTCAACATGTTTCTGAATTTTACCTATTTCGGTTCCAACGTCGCGGGTGGCGTCCATAGTCTTTTCAGCAAGGTTGCGGACTTCATCCGCGACAACGGCGAATCCGCGCCCTGCATCACCGGCTCTGGCAGCTTCAATTGCAGCATTCAAAGCCAGAAGATTAGTCTGATCGGCAATATCAGAAATGACATTCATAATATTTCCGATTCCGTCAGCCTGTAATCCTAGACCGGCAACAAGCCCATTAAGCTCGTTTGAATTTTCAAGAACAGATCCGATGGATGAAATTGTTTTCTTAAGCACAACTTCACCGGACTGAGCCTGTGTTGCAGCGCTTTCAGCATCGTCAGCAGCAGCTTCCGCGCGTGATGCAGACTGAGTTATGGATACATCAATCTGTTCCATTGAGGATACAACCGAAGCCAGCAATGACTTCTGTTTTCCTGCCCCGTCACGAGCTCGAACAGAAGCATCGCCAAGGAGTGCGGACTCATTGCGGATTCCTTCGACAGCAGTTTCCAAAGTTTTTGCAGCGGAAAGTAACCCCTTACAACGAGCCTCTTCAGCCTTACCACGGGCCTCGTCAGCAAGCCGATATGCTTTCCTTTTCTTATCTTTTTGTATCTTAAGATGTTGTTCGGCATCATAAAGTTTAACAGTCAAATCTTGTACAAGCTCGCCCAGCATCACAGCTTCGGGATAATTTTTAAAAACTGTTTCTAAATCACCTTCAAATGTTTGCCCGCCGGATAAACATTTCATCCATTCATTTCCTGATGCGCAATCTCTGCATGCCCGTGCACCGAAGATAAAATCTACGACAAGAATCATTGCCAACCCGCCGGCAAAAAGACCTGCCAAAGGCAGCACACTGCCAGACTCAAACAATTCCGGCATGAAAACTAGAAAAACACCAAGAATAAGAACAACCAAAGCGTCTATAATCATATGAATTATCGTCTTATAAAGCACGCAATACTCCCTTGAAAAAACTTTTTAATGCTATTTTATTGAGCACTCGAAACTGCATATTCCAAAGCAACCACAAGCTCCTTTACATGCTCGCTGTCTTCAATTTTACCCCAACCCGCGTTTTCCACATGGAACACATCAAACACACTGCTTCCGGTGGTAGAAATCCTTGCCATCCGCAGATCAACATTCATCCGTGAAAAAGTTACAGCCATATCATAAAGTATTCCTGAACGATCTTGAGTTCTTACTTCAATGATAGTGCATAGTTCACTGGAATCATTATCCACAGAAATCTGAGTGGGAACTTTTTGAGAATTTGTCTTCGCAAAAAATGAATTTCGTTTCTTATGCAGCCTGTAATCAAGTGAAAGCCGACCGGTCATGGCATACATTATGGACCTTTCCACCCGCGCCCAAAGATCCGTTGGAGCGCTTTCGGCTGAGGGACTTTCAACTGTAAAAATGTTCACAGCGGTCCCGTCAGACCATGAAAAAATATCCGCAGAAAGAATATTTATTGAATGAAGTGCCAGCACTCCGGCCTGTGCAGCAAAAAGAAAATCCTGATCCCGGGCTGTAATCACAATTATTGTTCTTCCGTCAGCAATATTTTCAACAGAACGAACAATATTCAATCCTTTCCCGCCCTTTCCGCTCGGCTTGCGAATCAAATCTTTTTCATAGGCCGCATTAAAGTCAATTACCTGCTCCATGTGGCAAACAATTTCTTCCGGCTCTAGACTTAAAAGATATCTGTCCGGCATTGCATCAAGCATTGAGTCAACTAATGAACCTTCCATAAGTTCGGAGGAAAGAATCTTAACTCTAGCTCGTGTTTCAACAATTTTTTGATCATTATCAAACTCATGAACAAACGCTTCAGCCAGAATATGCTCAAGCCCTGAGTAGAGTTCTCTGAGCAAAGATTCACTCCACGAATTCCAAACGCGCGGGCCTGTCGCCATTGAGTCAGCCATTGAAAGAATAAAAAGAAGTTTCAGTCTTCGCGTGGTTCCAACTTTGTGGGCAATTTCAAGCAAGGAGTCTCCATCACTTAAGTCAATGCGTCTTGCCCCCTTAACAAGCAGCAGGTGCTCCCGTACAAGGAAAACGACGTCATCTTTAAACTCAGAGGGGAAAGTGGTCCGTGACAATATTTCTGCCGTTATTTCAGCACCGCATTTATGGTGATCACGACCACCTTTTCCTATGTCGTGAAAAAAGGCTCCGAGCATCAATATATCGAGATTAGCGGGAGTAAGTGTTTCCCCTTCAAATTCATCTTTATATATATCGCAGCATTTATGAACAGTTAGCAGCGAATGCCTTCCGGGTGGATAGCGATGATATCCGTCATACGGAATCAAAGCCGCAACTTTGGAAAATTCAGGCAGGAAAGAATTAAACACACCGCTGTCGAGCATTTCGAGCGAAGACCGCCAGCCATATGGAGCTTCTAAAATTTTAATCAGTAAATTTAGAGCATCACCTAAACAAATATCTATTTCACTATTGATGTTCGCGACAGCCCGTCTGGCTTCACGAGTTAAGGGATTACCATTTCTAGATTTTATTTCAAAAAGATTGAGAGCTGATTTTAAACTGATTGGGCCGGACCATTTTATAAACTGCTGCGAATCTTTAATGAATGATTCCCGGTAGAGAGCATCTCCCATGGACCGGACGCGAATCATTGCCGCATGCAGCTCATTTAAAAGATCGTTCCCCCGCTTTGCCGGAGAATATCCCTTTACTCCGCAAAGCGAAGCTACGTCGGCAAGCCTTTCAATATCCAGACGATCCTGCTTGCGCCTTGCTGTGAGGTGTAACGCCGAACGGACTCTTATTAATAAGGCCTCGTCTCTGCGCAAATCAGCAAGATCATCAGAATTTAACGGAAAGTAATCGCCTTTTACACCTGCACACCAATGCACAAACTGAACATCGCGAAGAGTTCCCCATCCATTTTTCAGATCCGGCTCAAGAACAACCGAATCCATACCAACTCCCACAGCCTTGCGATTCTCCCACAGAGTTCTGCAAAAAGAATCTCCTGCTACGGTTAAAACCTTCTGAGTAAATTCACCCGAAAGAGTTTTAAACAATTCTTCATTTCCGGAGATAAACCGTAAATCCAAAAGCGACGCCAACACTTTAAAATCACTCTTTGCAAGCTCTACATTCTGCGGAACACTGCGCACGCCGTGCCCTACCTCAAATTTCAAATCCCACAAAGGGTGGAACAAAAAGGCAGCCAGATTTTCAAGGACATCCGCCTTTGACAAATCTGTAAGTACTAAAACATCCAAATCTGAAAAAGGTGAAAGCTTACCTCTCCCGTAACCACCCACCGCCAAAACAGAAAGCCCGGTACAGTCGGGTAAAACCCCACTTACAACGGCTTCTGCAAGTCTGGCGTTGAAATAACAATCCACCAGAAGAGCCATTCGCTGAGAGAAATCCTGCGGCATACTCTTAGAGCATGCCGCAAGGAGAGCATCCCGCCCTGCACGAAGATTTTCAATCGATGCTTCCGAGCCGGACAAATTCGACATTAAATTGCATCCAACCCCGTTTCGCCGGTTCTGATACGCACCACTTCGTCAACAGATGTGACAAATATTTTACCATCACCGACTTTTCCGGTCAGTGCGGAGTTGCGCACAGCTTCAAGCACTTCAGGAACTCTCTCAGCCTCAACCACTATTTCAATTTTAGTCTTGGCAATAAAATCAACCTGATATTCAGCTCCGCGATACACTTCTTTATGACCGCCCTGACGACCGAAGCCTTTAACTTCAGTGACAGTCATTCCTTTCAAACCAAGTGCGGCAATAGCTTCCTTCACATCATCAACCTTGAACGGCCTGACTATAGCTTCTATTTTTTTCATAATTATAACCTCTTAAAAATATTTAGAACTGATACCCAGCTTCACTGTGCTCCGCGACATCAAGTCCGATGGATTCCGCTTCTTCGCTAACACGAAGGCCGCAAACAGCATCAACGGCTTTGAGAAGTATCCAGCTCATGACGAAGCAATACCCCCATGTGCAGACAACAGATTCAAGCTGAATCCAAAGCTGTGCAGGATTTCCATAAAACAAACCTTCTGCCCCTATGCTTGCAAAAAGACCCGTTGCAATTGCGCCCCATGTTCCGCCAAGACCATGAATTCCTACAACGTCAAGTGAGTCATCATACTTAAGAATAGATTTCAGCAGAATGCCACCATAACAGATTATACCGCCGCCGAATCCAATAAGAATCGCAGCCATCGGCGTGACAAATCCGGCAGCAGGAGTAATAGCAACAAGCCCTGCTACAGCACCGGAAGCCGCCCCCAAAGTTGTAGCCTTGCCACCATGCAGACTTTCAGCAAGCAACCAGCCGAGAAGTCCGGCGGCGGCTCCAAGATGAGTTGTCACAAAAGCATTTGCCGCAATACCGTTTGCAGCAAGAGCGCTGCCTGCGTTAAATCCGAACCACCCGAACCACAAAATCCCAGCTCCGAGCAAAGTCATAGGCAAGTTATGCGGAATGAATGACCGTTTTCCGTACCCTTTACGTTTTCCAATCACTAAGCAGGCTGCAAGAGCTGCTGCTCCTGAACTCATATGGACAACGGCTCCTCCCGCAAAGTCCAGCGCTCCTCTTTCCCCCATCCAGCCTCCGCCCCAAACCCAATGACACATGGGGGCGTATACAAAAATGATCCATAAAGAAGAAAAGATCAAAAGAGCCTTGAATTTCATACGCTCAGCAAAAGCTCCTGTGATAAGCGCAGGGGTAATAACAGCGAACATACCCTGAAAAATCATAAATAAAAGATGAGGCAGATTATCAGCCGGACTGTTCAGCGTATCAATTCCGACACCATCCAAAGCGAAAAAGTTCATTCCACCGATAATCCCACCGATATCATCGCCAAAGGCCAGAGTATAACCAATGACGGCCCATATAATTGAAACAAGACCAAGCATCACAAAACTCTGCATTATAGTGCCCAAAACATTTTTATTCCGCGCCATGCCCGCATAAAAAAGTGCAAGCCCCGGAGTCATAAACATTACCAAGGCAGCACAAATAAGAATAAATGAAGTATCCGCTGCATTCATTTTTAAAACCTCCCACCCATCTCGACATTTTACTATTTTTTACATTTATGTATTTTGATATCGTCAAAAAACATAATATTTGCCAATTTTGCAAAAAAACTAATTCAGATACACATATCCTAAACAGATAGAGCACTCTTCGTGCCAAATGTGAACAAAATAAGTCGAATTATACATATTTGACATTTGGCGCACATTAAACACAAAGACTATGAAAGGTTTTATACATTTTAAGCAAAAAGAAAGCGATGTCTCCATATAAAAGAAACACCGCATCATTCTACTTGTTTTTCAGCCCAAATGGGATAAATTTATCCAAATCATTTATAAAAAGTTAACATTAGTCCTTACCTGTTCATCGAATATACAGCTAACTGATTTCTTATCTTTTACACGGAGAAGTTTATGCCCGCTTGCAAATTGAAATATATATTTACAATTGCGCTTCTGTTAATCGGCACAGTTGCGCACACCGCCCCTTTACAAGTGACGGTTTCTATTGTTCCACAAAAGTATTTTGTAAAAAAAATTGGAGGAGATCTAGTTGATGTAAATGTAATGGTCAGACCGGGCCGTAGCCCTGCCATATACGAGCCACAGCCTCGACAGATGGCGCAGCTCAGCAAAGCGGCTATCTATTTTGCCATAGGGGTTCCGTTTGAACAAGCGTGGCTTCCAAGATTTAAATCTGCAAATACGGACTTAAAAATCGTTCATCTCAGTGAATGCGTGGTCAAACAACCAATGCAGGAACATCTCCATGAGGAAAAAGAACATCGCGACCATAACGAAAACTTTCTTACAGACCCGCACATATGGCTGTCTCCGCCTCTGGTTAGAATCCTAACCATTCAAATCAGAGACTCTCTGATAGAAGCAGACCCTAAAAACGCAAATATTTACCGGAAAAATTATTATACATTTGCCGGGGAAATTGATGAGCTGGATAATGAATTGATTAACACCTTCAAAGACTCAACTAACCAGCAAAGCTTTATGGTCTACCACCCTTCATGGGGATATTTCGCAAGAGCTTACGGACTCAGACAAATACCTATCGAGTTGGAAGGCAAAGAACCCAGCCCCAAAGAAATGACTCATATAATTGACTTTGCCCGTAAGAATTCAGTTTCGACCATATTCATTCAGCCGCAATTCTCAAGAAAGAGCGCACAGGCAATCGCCTCTTCAATAGGTGCAAGAATTCTGGACGCAGACCCTCTGTCCGCAGATTGGGATGAAAATCTCAGAAAAACAGCCAAAGCCTTTCTTAACGGCTCCCACTGATCTTATAAAGAAGGATAAAGACAAATAGAAAAGACAAGACAGAATAAAACAAGACTGGACATAAAAATTTAAAATAACGAACAAATTAGAACTACTCAAAAAGACTCGAGGGCCAGGAGTAATAACACGGGCATAACCCGAGCTTACATCCTGTACGCAAGGTACTGCCCACCTTGAAACAACTTAGCTATCGAGCCTTTTTGGGAAACCCTAACTTTTAGAATTAAAAACTAAGCACAGCCAGAAGAGTGAGCATAAATGTGACAGGCCCGCGAAGCATAAAAGAAGCAGTCACAGACTTAGGCATTTCCGCTGCAATCTTTGACCGAAGAGCCTTAAATTCTCTATTCATTTCGCGGTCTTTTATTGTTCTGAGAGATCTGGCCTGACGGGATTCGCCTCGAAGCAGTTCCATATCTTGCCTGTGAACTGTAAGCAGGCTTTCAATATTATTCATGAAAAAATCACTCCATCTTATATACTGAACAATTCAAGTGGATTATCTTAAGAGGATTGTGAACCGGGGAGACCCGAAGGGGTCGGGGAGGTGGAGTGGGTCCCCCCGGTCCATACTTGACTAACAAGCTAACTTCCTTAAAGCACCATCCATGCCAAAACTTGATATTTATGTTAAAAAGAGCTCCACACTATACAGGTCACCGTTCTTGTTATTTTAAAACTATCCAATCCCTTTCTTTCAAACCTTGATAATTAATCAACTTTACGATATATCATAAAAAATCCCAAATAACACAAACGTGACAAAAGAAAAAACAAATGACTATTTCAATCGACGACTACAAAGCTCTATCACAAGAACTGGACCCTGAAAAATTACAAAGAACCATTCTCAACCTACTTTTGAAACTACAGAATGTTGAGCGGGGTTCGCTTTGGATTGAACGGGACAGCATGTATGAATGTGTTGAAGCTCTAGGGCATCAAAGTGAAGAACTTAAGGGTATCAAGCTTAATCCTAACAAAAAAAGCATTGTAGGGTGGGTCATTCAAAACGGCAAAATGACTATCGCTGAAGCTGGAGCAGATGCCAGACATAACAGCCAGTTTGAAAACAATTTTAAAGTTAAAAGTAAAAATATATTATGCTTTCCGCTTCTACTTAAAGGCAAAGCAGTCTACGGGGCGGTTCAGGTCATTGATACCAGTTCGGACGGAGATCACTTAAACCTGAATCCTGAATATCTCACAATGCTTCAAGATGTTGTAGATATAGGATCTATAGCCCTGCGCAATTCTTTAGAATTTCAAACGCAACAGCGCAAATACGCACAACTCAGCAGGACTTTAAGCTGCCTGAGAGAAAAAAACTCTATTGTGGGCAAAAGCGCCTCAGTCAATAAAGCTCTTAAGCTTGTTAAAAATTACGCCGCAACAAACTATCCTGTACTTATTTCCGGGGAATCCGGAACAGGTAAGGAACTTTTCGCCCAAGAAATCCACGCCCAAAGCGGACGGGCTGATAAACCTTTTTTAACACAGAACTGTAGCGCGATACCGGAAAACCTTCTTGAAAGTGAATTGTTCGGATATGTAAAAGGAGCTTTCACCGGAGCTACCGCAAACAAGTTAGGGCTTTTTGAAGCAGCAGACGAAGGAACTGTTTTCCTTGATGAAATCGGAGATATGGACATCAATCTTCAGGCAAAAGTCCTTAGAGTTCTTCAGGAAAATGAAATAAAACCGCTCGGCGGAACTCGCACCCGCAAGGTAAATGTTCGCATAATTTCCGCAACGAACCGTAAACTGGAAGAAGAAGTGCGCTCTGGGCGTTTCAGAGAAGATCTTTATTACCGGTTGAATGTTTTGCCTCTGAAACTACCCTGCCTGAACGAAAGACAAGAAGACATTCCCCTGCTGACCGAATACTTCTTAACCAGAGAAGCTTCCTTCAGCCACATGCTGCCTAAAAAATTAACCCCTGAAGCTAGGACCGCCATGAAAAATCATAAATGGCCGGGCAACATTCGAGAACTGGAAAACGCAGTTAAACAATTTCAGGCCATGGTTCCCGGAGACACTATTCAACTGGCAGACCTGCCCCCTCACATTGCTTCTCCCGTGACTACCCCCTCAATAAGAACCCTGACTCAGAAACGAGGTTCAGCTCTTCGCTCCAACAGCAAAGAAGCCCCTGCAATGGATATTTCTGTGTTTACATGGACTGAACTTGAATCAACGTATGTCTTGAAACTTTTAGAAAAACATAAATGGAACGTCAGTCAGGCTGCACGAGCCGCCAATCTCAATCGCTCTACATTCGATTCGCGCATGAAGAAGCTCGGCATTACTAAAAAGATAGATCAGTAAGCCTGAGATTCATCCCGATCAAAGTATAACGCCGCTTACGTGAAGGTTCATACCACTTACAGTAAAACATCTGGACGGCTCAGTTGCGGGGGTGCTATTATTACTCTTGATTAAAATTCCTGAAATCCAGTCATATTCTGTTTATGAATGTGCAGGTATATCGGGTTAAAACCTATTGTAATAAGAGATTATAAGCTTCCCATACTTCTTCATGGGTGAATTCCCACTTCAAGGATTTATCAAATGCTCCTTCTTGGAATAGACGTCGGCGGAACTCATACTGATGCAGTGGCTTTAGGCCCGGACCGTATAGAAGCTCAAGTTAAAGTCGCAACTAACCATGACGACCTCCTCTCTTCTATCAGAAATGCGCTGGGTGAAATTGTCCGCCAAACCGACCCCGCACGCATCAAACAGCTCAATTTAAGTACGACCCTTTCTACAAACGCCATTGTTGAAGGGAAGCTTGAAGATGTCGGAGTAATTGTTTCGGCCGGCCCCGGACTCGACCCGCATTCTTTTATGACCTGCAAAGATTTTCATGTCATCCCCGGATCGCTTGATCACCGAGGCTCAGAAACCAAACAACTGAACAACCTTGCTCTCGAAGAAGCGATTTCCTCCTGCCGTAAGTCCGGTGTTAAAGTATACGCTGCTGTTACCAAATTTTCTCCACGGAACCCTTCTCACGAAAAAGCAATAGAGCTTGCCGTGGGTGACAACGCTGATTTTATAACCCTCGGGCACCAGATCACAGGACGCTTGAATTTCCCCAGACGCATTGCAACAGCCTTCTATAACTGCGCTGTCTGGCGTATTTTCAACAATTTTGCAGACGCTATTTCAGGAACACTTGAGGAAATGGGACTGGGCCACATAAAGGTCAACATCCTTAAAGCTGACGGTGGAACAATGCCGTTGCCTTTATCCAGAAAAGTTCCGGTTCAATCTATTTTTTCCGGCCCGGCCGCAAGTGTAATGGGTATTATAGCTCTTTGCAAAATCACCCACGACTCCATCATCTACGATATAGGCGGAACAACAACCGACATTGCCATCTTTGTCGGAGGCACCCCGCTTATCGAACAGGAAGGAATCAACATCGGTTCTTACCCGACACTGGTGCGTGCGCTAAAAGTTCATTCCATCGGGGTCGGAGGTGACTCCGCCATTTCAATCCTTGAAGGGATTGTACGAGTTGGACCGACAAGACTCGGACCTTCTATTGCTTTCGGAGGGAAAACTCCAACTCTCACAGACGCTCTTATCTGGAAAGGTTCATGCGACTGCGGAGATATCGGCAAATCCAAAGCTGGTTTTGCTGTTTTTGCCTCTAAAATGGACATAGACCCTGAAGATCTGGCTGATAAAGCAATTGAAAATGCCATTAATAAAATTCACGACTCAACCCGTGAGCTTGTGGAAGAAATTAATCAGCAACCAGTTTATACCATTCACGAACTGCTTGAAAACAGACGCATAGTTCCACGTAAAATTTATATGATGGGTGGCCCAGCCAAAGCCATGAAAATGGATATTTTCCGTAAATTCAGGCTTTCTACGGAAGTGCCGGAAAACTACGATGTAGCAAATGCAATCGGCGCGGCTTTGACTCGAACCACAACTGAAATTGAACTTTTCGCCGACACCGAACGCGGCGTAATGTTCATCCCTTCACTTGGCTACAGAGAAAATGTTCCCCGCAACTACAAACTTGAAAATGCGGAAAAAGACGCCATGAACCACCTGCTCGCCCATCTTGGCGAAATGAGCGTTGCCGCAGACGGGGCCAATGCGCTCATAACATCATCTTCCTCTTTTAATATGATGAACGGATCTACCACTGTGGGCAGAAATATCAGAGTTAAATGTCAAATCAAACCCGGCGTGGTCCGGACATATTCATAAAACGGAGTTTTTATGCTCAAGGCAGAAAACAGTCTGGGAATCATATTTTTCCCTGCGTTTGACTGGGCAATTTCACCGACCCACCCGGAAAGAGAAGAACGCCTCCTCTATACACAGGATCAACTGCGTGAAGAGGGACTTTTTGATATTGAAGGAATCCGCGAATATAAGCCCGAAGTAGCAGAAACAGTAGACATCGAAAGAGTCCACTTCTGCTTTCCTGAAGCCGAAGCCATCGCCACCCGCTCTCACTATATTTCAGCAGGCGGAGCCATTAAAGCCGCCGAACTCGTTATGCAGGGAGAAAGAGACCGCGCCTTTGCCTTAGTACGTCCTCCCGGACATCATGCAATGAAAACGGTGCAAGGTTCACGCGGATTTTGCGCTATCAACATTGAAGCGATTATGTGTGAACACATCCGTGAAAAATACGGCCACAAACGCATCGCCATTATAGATACCGATTGTCATCATGGTGACGGTACACAGGATGTCTACTGGCACGATCCTGACACTCTATTTATATCTATGCATCAGGACGGACGAACACTTTATCCGGGTACCGGCTTTCCAAAGGACGCTGGCGGACCTAAAGCTCTGGGACGCACTATCAACATCCCGCTGCCACCCGGAACCTCCGATGCCGGATTCATGATGGTCATGGAAAAAATAGTCATGCCCATACTGGATGACTTTAAACCGGACTTGATCATAAACTCCGCAGGACAGGACAATCATTTCACCGACCCGATAACCAATATGAACTTTTCCGCACAGGGCTATGCCGCACTGAACTCTATGCTGAAGCCCGACATTGCCGTTCTGGAAGGTGGATATGCCATTCAAGGAGCTTTGCCCTATGTCAATCTGGGAATCAGCCTAGCAATGGCGGGAGTTGATTATTCACATGTCCGTGAACCGGGCTGGAACCCTATTACGCTAAAAGAACCAGATGATGTAATGAAATATATTGGAATGCTTTGTGACAGTATCCCGGACATTTATTTCAATCCGCCCAAAGAAAGCAATGAAGGCATTATCAACGGGAACTGGTCAGTTCGTCACCGCACCATTTTCTATGACACGGAAGGATTCACAGAGTCGCAGACGGAATCATTATTACTCTGTGACGAATGTCGCGGTTTATTGAAAGTAGAAACGCAAAAAGAAAACGGCCCCATGGGCTTCGGTATTGAAATTCCCATCGGAGCCTGTGATAAATGCCGGAACACCGGATATTCTTTACTGGAAGAAGCACAGGTCAAAAGCAAATATCGCTACATGCAAATGATCAACCGCAAAGATAAAGAGTACATGCGCTACGGATTTTGAAAAAAGAAAAAAAAGTTCCTCAGGTTTTGAGGATTTATTGCCACTTTCAACAGTAAAAGGGGCTGGCCTTTTTTAAAAGACCAGCCCCTATAAACTTCTTAATATTTTTTACGGACAAGCCCTAGCGCATCCCCTGAATAATTTCTGACAATGTTTCTGCCAAACGGACTAATCGCCCAATGGCTTCTGCCGATTCAACCATGGCCTGTTCCGTTTCACCGGATATCCGGTTTACTTCCATGGTGGACTGATTAATCTCTTCACTAGCCGCAGACTGCTGTTCAACGGCAGCGGCTATCGACCGGATACGATCGGCTGTAGATTCTGCGACTGACACAATTTGTGCCAAAGCGTCACCTGAGCGCCCTGCCAATTTCGTACTTTTTTCCACAGATTCAACAGCCTTATCAGTGGCCCGGACATTCTCTTTAGCCCCATTCTGAATACCAAGAATCGCTGCATGAACTTCGGCAGTCGCCTGCACAGTTTTTTCAGCAAGTTTGCGGACCTCGTCAGCAACTACGGCAAATCCGCGACCTGCTTCTCCGGCCCTGGCCGCTTCAATAGCGGCATTGAGAGCCAAAAGATTTGTCTGATCAGCAATATCTTCAATAACACTAAGTACTTTTCCAATAGTATCAGAACGATTGTCTAATTCTTCCATTGAAGACTTTAAAGATGCTGCCTGAACAGCAACTTCATCTATAGATTCTACCACTTCAGTAACTATTCCAGCACCATTTTCTGCACTGGTCCGAGCATTATCAGCATCATTAGCCGCTTCCTGAGCGTGGCGGGCAACCTCCAAGACTGTGGCATTCATCTCTTCCATTGCGGTTGCCGTTTCAGTAGAGCGTTCAGTCTGCACAAGGGCACCTTTATGAGCTTCATCCACCAATCCTTCCAAAAGAGCTGCAGATGCACCCAGTTCACGGACCACTTCTTCCGCCTTCTCAGCGGCATTAGCAATACGCTCATTTTGACTTACAATATAAGCTTCGCGCTGCTTAAGTTCAGTCGTGTTTATGTATAAACAGCAACCGCCAATAACTTTCCCTTCAACATCATGCAGGGGAAACAAATTGGCCAGCACATTGATATCACTTCCATCCACATGCTTGAAGACAGCTTCACGATTCCTCTCACTGTGATCTTCATCCATACAGACACCAATAAGAGATTTGCGGTCATCTTTATAGAAAACTTGAGAAAGCATACGACCATAATAGGATTCAGGATTCTCGTCAGAACCTAACATGTCCAAACACACATTATTCAAAAATGTTATTTTCTCGTCGAGCCCAACGATACAGCAAGGCATAGGAAGGCCGTTAAGAATACTGAAACTAAAGCCTAGGCGTTCCTTGTAGTTATCAGCAAGTCCGGTCACAACTTTGCGCAACTCTGGAAGGCCGGGAGAAGTACACTTATCAGCCCCGGCATAATCGCCTTCAAGAATGCGAGAGGTAAAGGAGGTAATAGAACAAATCGGAGTCTTAATATAAATATTAAGTATAGCAATCAATCCGAGACCGAATAACAAGAATAGAACGAGCACTGAAATAGCCAAAGATCCAATAGCCCAAGGCTCTTTATCGTATTGAAACACGATCAAAGAACAAATTCCGCAAGCAGCAAGCAGAAATCCTAAATAAGCGACAACAATCAACCTAAAAAATTTAACAATGCCTTCATTCATAAACAGTTCTCCTTGGTAAGTTGCCGAGTCCTAAATTAAGAAACTCGGTTGTCATCAAGTATTATCGAGACTTGTAAGACAGCATTTCTAAAATTAAACCGACATTCTTAAAAAAAGAACAACGGAACAATCAGAAAGCCCCAAACAACCTCTCAAAAACTTGATAAAACCTCCAAACCGAACACCTAGCTGAATACAGCATTACCTCGCATGTAGAGCTGTTAATCTCTTTATAGTCCCGTGTCGACAAATTTCGAAATCACAATAATAAACCACTCAAAATTTAATAAAAAAGCCCGTAATTCCAATAATTGCGGGCTTTAATTTTACATTATAAAAACAGATATTAACTCTCTTCCACCATCGGAGGAAGATTCTTGATATAAATATCCTGCTGAGGGAAAGGAAATTCAATACCTTTCTCTTTAAAGGAATCCCATATGGCGAGCATTGTATCCGACTTAACTCTGCCAGTTCCTTTCTCAGGACTATCAATCCATATCCTCAGCTCAAAATCTACAGAACTGGCGCCATACCCGGTCATGCGACATACAGGAGCAGGAGTCATAAGAACTCCGGAAACAGTAAGAGCAGCCTCTTCACTGGCCTTCATAGCCTCACGAAGATCAGTTGAATAAGCGACACCAAAAGGGATTCTAAGCCTCACGGAATTGTCTCCGTAAGTCCAGTTTATAACCTGCCCGGTTATGAGCGAATCATTCGGAATCAGATATTCTTTCTTATCAAATGTTTCCATCGCGATAAAACGGGCATTAAGTGACTTAATCTTACCACGGGCGTTTCCGACTTCAATAATATCACCGGGCTTAATGGATCGCTCAAGAAGCAGAATCACACCACAGACAAGATTGGATATAACCTTCTGCAAACCGAAACCGACACCGACACCGACAGCTCCAGAGAAGATTGTCAGTCCTGTAAAGTCGACCCCGATTCCTTTAAGTCCCAAATAAACCGCTAAAGTCATAAGTCCGACTTTTGAAGCCTTGGAAAGTAGCACCTGCAATGAAGGAGAAAGAGAGTGAGACTTTACGATCTTTTCCTGAGCAATTTTATTTGAAAAAGTAGCAACCTGTATCAAAGCTAAGAGGAGAATAATCCCTTTAAAAATGACTAGAATCGACAGATTTTTATCATTATAAACAAACCCGACAGTATCAAGAAAAGCAACTGTTTTTCCAAGTAGTCCAAAAACATTAAGAGCCGCCATTACCCAGGCTGTTGTCGAAATCACGCGGGCCCAAAATTGATTCATAACAAGACTGGAGGCAATCTTAATGATTACCCACGCGGCTGTCAGAGACCCCGCCACGACGAGCAAACCCGGCTTATAATGTTGAGATACCATAATAAAAACAGACATTTTGAAAAGAAGTACTGTAAAAATCAACCCTATCTGTTTCAAAAAAGTTTTTATAAAAAGACTTTCGCGCACGATCTTCGGCAATTTGTTCTTTATAGAGGCTTCGATCTTCGGGGTAATTCTTTTATGAAACAATCTGCCGATCAGAAAAATCAAAGGAACCAGAACTACCTCAATAGCTCCATGCCATGAAAAAAAATCCTTAACTATAGATCTCTGAAGCTCATGAAGCCACTTGATCAGGTCGTACCTAAAAAAATTCTCAAGCTTTGATATATCCATAAAAATCCCCGTACTAAATTAAAATATCTAACAAAGTACCTGCGAACAAAAGAACTGAGATCACTCCGTTGAGAGCAAAAAAAGCCATATTCACTCGGCTCATATCGTCAGCAGATATGACTTGATGTTCGTACACCAAAATCGCCGCAATGATAGCAGTAGTAGTAAAATAGATCCACCCTAACCCGGCAGATAATCCAGCAAGTAAAAAGAAAATCCCTGTGTTTACGTGACAAAAAGTCGAAATAGTGAGCGACTTATTAATTCCTAGAGAAGCAGGAATTGAAAACAACCCGCGCCCTTTATCAAATTTTCTGTCCTGAGTTGCGTAGAGGATATCAAACCCTGCCACCCAGAAAACAACGCCGAAGAAAAATAAAATTGCAGGTAAAGTGAAGTGAGGATCAACACATAGCCATCCCGCAAGAGGAGCAAGTCCCAGAACAGATCCGAGCACGAAATGACACAGCTTTGTAAACCGCTTGGTGATTGAATAAAAAGCTGACCAACCAAGAGCAAAATAAGAAAGTTTATAACAAAGCTCATTCATATTTTTACACGCAACAACAAAAATCACAGCGCAAACAGCAATAAAACAAAAGGTAAAAAACGTTGAAAGTTCACCAGTAACCAAAGGGCGGGTGCGCGTTCTTGGATTTTCACTGTCAATATTGATGTCGACCAGTCTATTGAATGCCATTGCAAAAGATCTGACCGCAACCATTGCAACTGTCAGCAAGAAGAAAGGCTTAATTCCCGGCCAGCCATCTGCCGCAAGAAAAATACCAATATAAGCAAATGGTAGAGCGAAAATTGAATGCTCAATTTTAATCATACGACAGACAATTACAGTATTTACCCATAACAATTTTAAAGTATCGCGCAATAAATCGATCAAAACGAACTCCTTATCAGTCAACCTGAGATTTATACTTCATCAAAATTTTTCAATAAGCACAGCACCTGTAACAACTAAAACTACACCTACAATTCTCATGGGAGAAGCTTCCCGGACGGCATATCCTATGAGCCCGAAGTGGTCCAGAAAAATGGATGCGGCCATCTGTCCTGCCACCATCCAGCACATCATGGTTCCAGCGCCGAGAACAGGGGCAACAATCACAGCTGCGGCTACAAAAAATGCCCCCATCAAACCACCGGTCCACATCCACCAAGGCCCTTTTAAAGTCGCCTCAAAAGCTGGAATCGGTGTTTTAGCAAGAAAAGAATAGGCTATCAGCGTCAGTGTTCCGACTGCAAACGAGATAGTTGCCGCCAGTACCGGATCACCCACAAAATTTCGCAATTTCATGTTTATTCCAGCCTGAGTCGGAGCCAGAGCTCCGAAAGTGACTGCGATAGCTATAAAAAACAGCCGCATATTTTCTCCGGTTTTTAAGCAACAACGATGCAGGATAACTTTCTTCACCTTTGTTGCAAAGCTAAGCCGGCACCTTATAAAAAAAACGACCCGAAAAAGCACTGAGCTTGAACGGGCCGTAATTAAAACATAATAAACAATAAAACTACTTGCGGGTTACAAGGCCGTAACTCTTTTTACCTTTACGGATAAGTAGAACTTCTCCGCCTATAAAATCGGCATCAACAGGAATGTATCCAAAATCGCTGACACGTTCATTATTGATATAAAGACCGCCTGCGGTAATATCTTTGCGAGCCTGGCCTTTTGATTTAACAAGTCCCAGATCCATGAGAATCTGCGGAAGGTCAGGAATAGCGTCAGCTGCATATTCTACGCCCGGAGCGGCTTCCATAGCTTCACGAAGTGTCGCAGAGTCTACGGATTTAACGTCGCCTCCGCCGAAAAGAGCTACGGTTGCAGCCTGAACTTTTTCAAGCTCTTCCTTGCCGTGAATCATGATTGTGGTTTCTTCGGCAAGACGCTTGTGCGGTATACGCATGTGCGGAGCTTCTTCATGACTCTTCTCAAGCTCAGAAATTTCTTCCTCAGTCAGGAAAGTGAAAAACTTAAGGAAGTTAATAACATCCCTGTCGTCTGTATTAATCCAGAACTGATAGAATGTGTAAGGAGAAGTCATTTCAGCATTCAGGAAGATGGCACCTTTTTCACTCTTGCCGAATTTCTTACCCGAAGCAGTGGTAATAAGCGGGAAAGTCAGAGCATAACCTTCGCCCGCAGCTTTACGACGGACAAGTTCACATCCGGCAGTAATATTGCCCCACTGATCGCCGCCGCCAATCTGAAGCTGGCAGCCCTTTTCCTGATAAAGATGATAAAAATCATACGACTGAAGGAGCATGTAACTGAACTCAGTATAAGAAATACCGACATCTTCACGTCCGAAACGGCCTTTTACAGATTCCTTGGCAAGCATCCAGTTTACAGTGAAGTGCTTACCCACCTCGCGGAGCATATCAAGAAAAGAAATATCTTTCATCCAATCATAATTATTAACGACTTCTGCTTTAGAACCTGTATTGCGTTCACAAAACCCTTCAATCTGGGTCTTAATTTTTTCCACCTGAGCTTCAATCTTTTCGATACTTAGAAACTCACGTTCTTTATCTTTACCGCTAGGATCACCGACCCTTCCGGTTGCTCCGCCAAGCAGAAATAAGGGATTATGCCCAGCTCTTTTCATACGCACGAGACAAAGGAGAGGAACCAGATTACCAATGTGAAGACTGCTGGCAGTGGGGTCGAAGCCGCAATACATGCTTCTTCCGGGAGTAGACAAATATTCACGCACCTTGTCTTCGTCAGAAACCTGATGAATCAACCCGCGCCACTTAAGCTCATCATAAATATTCATTTTTACCTCTTTATTGAATTTATCCTGATTGCCTTATTAAAAAGCAATTTTAAACATAAAAATTATTAGCAACCGATGATAGGGTCGGTCTTCCAGACATCAATGGAAACTGTTTTTCCTGTGTCTTCGTCAATATCAAGCACGACTCCCTGCAATTCAACCGGGCCTCCGGCAACACGCCATTTCTGAGGCAATCCAGTCACAAACCTTTTGATAACAGGGCCGGGAGCAAGTCCCAGACAGGAATCAACAGGGCCGCACATTCCAGCATCCGTAATATAACCGCAGCCGTTTTCTAAAATTCGGGCATCATTAGTCTGAACATGGGTATGCGTACCGAGAACGGCTGAAACCCGTCCATCAAGATAGCGGCTGAGACATTGTTTTTCAGATGTTGCCTCAGCATGAAAATCAACTAAAATAACCTTTATTTCAGACGGGATCTCTTCAAGAATTTTGTCCGCGCCTCGAAAAGGACACTCGCACGCACTCATAAAAGTTCGTCCCTGAAGATTTACAACAGCTACAGATAACCCTTCCCGTATTTGAAAAGAAGTCCAGCCTCTCCCTGGAGCACCTTCTGCAACATTTGCAGGACGGACGATTTTATCACAGGTATTAAGATAGGAATAAAGATTCTGAAATTTCCAAATATGATTGCCGGACGTTAAAATATCAATTCCGCAACCGAGAAGCTCTTTAGCATTTTTGAGAGAAAGACCTACTCCAGATGAAGCGTTTTCTCCATTGGCCACAATAAGATCAAGACTGAGCCTCTTACGAAGGTCAGTCATCTTTAAAGCAATACCCTTTCTTCCGGGTCTGCCGAATATGTCACCAAGAAAAAGAATCCGCACTGTGTTCACCTAGCGGTAGATCTGAAATTTGTAGAAAAAAGCGGCAGGAAAGTCGGCCCGAAGGGGCAGACCCTCCGGGCCGCTATAAAACTCATCTATTTTGCATAACCTACGGAACGACGTTCGCGGATAACGGTTACACGAATCTGACCTGGATAGGTCATGTTGTTTTCAATCTTAGTAGCAATGTCTTTACAAAGCATATGTGTGTTATCGTCGGTAACTTTTTCAGCATCAACCATAACTCTGATTTCTCGCCCGGCCTGAATGGCGTAAGCCTTAGAAACTCCATCAAATCCGGTAGCAACATTTTCAAGTTCTTCAAGGCGCTTCACATAGTTTTCGAGAAGTTCCTTTCTTGCTCCGGGACGTGCGCCGGAAAGACTATCTGCAGCCTGAACAAGTGTTGCCAGAATTGACTGAGGAGGAATGTCTTCATGATGAGCCTGAATTGCATGGATAATCTCTTTGGATTCACCATGTTTTTTAGCAATATCAGCACCGATTACAGCATGAGGACCTTCAATTTCATGGTCAACAGCCTTACCTATATCATGAAGCAAACCTGCACGTTTAGCGATTTTCTCATCCATTCCGAGTTCCGCAGCCATAATGCCGCAAAGGAATGCAACTTCGAGAGAATGCTGAAGTACATTCTGAGAATAACTGGTTCTATACTGTAATTGCCCAAGAAGTTTTACAATCTCAGGATGGATGCCGTGAACGCCGACATCAAACGTAGCCTGTTCACCTATTTCACGAAGCTTAACATCCATTTCCTGTTCAACCTTAGCCACGATATCTTCGATACGTGCAGGATGAATGCGACCGTCATGAATAAGTCTTTCAAGAGCCTGCTTTGCGATTTCGCGACGAAGCGGACTGTATGCTGAAAGAACAACTGTTTCAGGAGTATCATCAATAATGAGGTCAACCCCTGTAGCGGCTTCAAGCGCTCTGATATTTCTACCTTCACGACCGATAATACGCCCTTTCATATCTTCTGATGGCAAAGCAACAGCAGTAACTGTCTGCTCATTAATGTAGTCACCGGAGTAACGCTGAATAGCAAGAGCAAGAATTTTGCGAGCCTTACGGCTGCCTTCTTCTTTTGCTTCCATTTCAATAGCACGAACCATTTTTCCGGCTTCGTGACGAGTCCGGCTTTCTATTTCCGTCATGAGTTTTTCGCGAGCTTCCTCAACAGTCAGTCCTGAAACTTCCTGCAGCTTACGTTCATGCTCATCTTTTCTTCTTTCAAGACCTTCACGAAGTTCTTCGAGCTTCTTTTCCTGCTTGATCATGCGCTTTTCAAGAGCCAAAACCTCAGACTCTTTACCGGCAACTGTTTCAAGCTTCTTCTCAAGACGCTCTTCTTTTTCTTGAAGACGCTCTTCCTGTTTTTTCAGGCCGCGTTCTATTTCTTTGTACTCATTTTCCTGCTCTTTTTTAAGAGCATATACTTCATCCTGAGCCTGAAGTCTGAGTTCTTTTTTCATGGCTTCGGCTTCTTTCCGAGCCTCCTGCACAATCCTATCAGCCAAACCCTGTGAATCGGCTAAACGCTTCGAATTCACATAACGGTGCAGGGCATATCCGCCTGCGGCACCTAGGGCCATTCCAAATAATATCAGAAAAAAATCCCCAAACATGCCATTCTCCTTTTATGTTGACAGGCCCTCTAAGACCTGATTTTTCACTACCGATCAACTAACGATCAGAGGTAACAATCTTCCATGGAGAATAGAAAAGAGACGGAGGCTTTTAGCAGAGGAGTTGTGTGGATTAAACAGCTTTATAGCAATTAGTATCCTGTTAATTGCTATAAATTCTGCGGATCCCTGTTAGGGACCCCGGAGATGCCGTGTTGCCGTATAAGTTAGAACCTAGTCTAACAGGTGGGCGCGGTACTCGGAGCTTCAGGCTTCCCGGTAAACCGGGCGTGCACACCACTCCGAAGATACATGCTCCCTTTCTTAATATATTGGTTCAGAATCTATAGGGCAATCACGTACTCCCCAGGGAAATATATCTATATCCTAATTATGATCACTTGAGCGATCACAAATCACTTCTCTAATAGCGCGTTTATCTTCTCTTCCATCATTTCGATCTTGCGGCCGTGTTCAAGGTAGTCGTCAGCAAGGCTTAAGGCTAAACAAGTCAGCAATTTTTCCCTACTAACATCCTTTCCGCCCCGCGTAAGTTCACCGAACCGGTCTTCAAGCACATCCTTTGCGGCTTCTATTCTAACTTTGTCCGCATCGGTCTTGAAAGAAATTTCAAGGCCGAGAACCGGTATCGTATAACGAGGCATATTTGTATGACTACCATCATCCTCTAGAATTTTACATCAAACCACCTAGAATATAATAACAAATTGTCATACATCCCGGACAGAAAAACAAAAACTCTTATTCAAGATTTCCTTCAACTTTACTCAGAAGAAACTCAATACGCCCTCGGACTTCGTCCTTGCGCTGTTTCTCCTGTTCAATCTCTTCAAGAAGAAAAGCATTCTCTTCTTCGAGTTGTTTAATCTTTTGCAACATTTTATCGAAACGTTCTTCCAATTGAGCGATTATTTCCATTCTTCTAACCTAATACCTTATCTTTACAAAATCAAGACTTCTGAGAAGTCCGGGAAATGTTGACTTGCTTTGATCTAGCTACAGCTAAATCACCGTCATTCACATCTTTAGTAATAGTTGATCCGGCAGCAATCAGTGCGCCGTTTCCGATAGTGACAGGAGCTATAAGAGCTGTGTTACTACCGATAAATGCGTTTTCACCTATTATGGTTTTAAACTTATTTTTTCCGTCATAATTGCAGGTAATTGTCCCTGCACCGATATTTGTCCCCGCCCCGATTTCACTGTCTCCAAGGTAAGTCAGATGACTGGCTTTTGCTCCTTTTCCAAGGACAGCCTTTTTCATCTCAACAAAATTTCCTATCTTTGCCCCTTCTTCAAGAACAGCCCCCGGACGAAGTCGACCGTAAGGACCTACTGCACACTTGGGGCCGACATTTGCTTCTTCTAAATGACTGTATGCCTTAATTTCGGCATTCTCGGCAATACTACTATCACTAATTACAACATGAGATTTAATTACCACACCGGATGCAATAGAAGTTTCACCATAAAGCTCGCATGGTCCAGTAATTTCTACACCCGGCCTGATCTTTACGCGAGGCCCGATAACTGCGGACTCCCAATTATGGATTATTACGCCGGAACGCAACCATTTTTCTGCAATTCTCATTCTTAACGTAGATTCCGCATTTGCAAGCTCATAAGGATTATTAATACCCATGAGATCAATTGAATCTCCGCAATCAACGGCCGTCACATTCATTCCGCATTCAACGGCGAGATCGACCAAATCAGTAATATAATACTCACCACTTTTGTTTTCATTGGTAAGCTTGGACAATAATTCTTCTACAGCTGATATTTTCAGACAGTAAATTCCGGCATTCACTTCACCGCTGACAGGTCCATGAACAGATTCGTCATAATCTTTCGCTTCAACAATTGCCGTAACCTGCCCCGCCTTATTACGAATCACCCGCCCGAACTGACACGGGTCTTTAGGCGTGATTGTAACAAAAGACAAGTCGGCACCGTCTTCTTTAACCGCTTCCAGAAAATCACTTACAGATTTTGCACCTATAAGCGGAGTATCTCCGTTTATGACCAGACAGTATTCAAGACCGGAAGCTTTAATCCGCTCCCAACCTTGCTGCAAGGCGTGCCCGGTTCCGAGTTGCTCTTTTTGAAGAACAAACTTCTCCTTCATTTGAGGAAAAGAATCTTCAACATATTCGGAACCGAAACCAACTATTGTAAATATCTCATCACCGATGGATGGACGCAAAGCGTTGTAAACATAATAGAGCATAGATTCGCCTAAAAGAGTCTTAAGAACCTTAGGCTTCTCAGAGTGCATACGTGTTCCTTTTCCTCCAGCGAGGACGAGGGCACATGCAAATGAATCGTGCATTATAATCTCTCCGTATTTATTACTGGCAACTAGTTATCAGGTTGCATTACCAGAGTAAATGAACAAAGATTTAAAATCCAAATTATTTTCGGTATGATCTGCAAAATATAACCACACAATTCCATGCACTTACACGTGCTTGTGATCGATTTAAATGATTTGCATATTTAATAGATATAACCTCAATTGCATTCATATTTTTTACAACACATAAATTGAAATAAATAAAACTTAATAATCAAATATTAATCCACAAATAAATGTCGATTTTCACATAAATATAAATTTTCCGAAAAAAAGGAGCAGACTGTTAAAACAGTCTGCTCCTAAATAGCCATGGGGCTTTTGAGGCTGAAACTAAACTCTAGTGAGTTGTTGTTCCTGCATGCTGAGCCGCATCTTTACAGCTTAGGCGAGCAAGAGCTCTCTGAAGAGCTGCCTGTGCACGAGCTGATTCAATGCGATCCTGAGCTTTCGTCATACGAAGTTTCGCTTTTTCCTGAGCTTTTTGAGCCCGAGCGATATCGATCTCAACGGCCTTTTCAGCAACTTCCGCTAATATAGTCACTTTATTGTTTCCAACTTCTGCGAAGCCACCGGAAACGAATATATAGTGAGTACGAGAACCTTCTTTATAATAAAGGTTTCCAACGCCGAGAGCTGAAAGGAAGGGTATATGATTGGCCATTATACCAAACTCACCCTCAATCCCAGGGGCGCCGACATAGTCGACTTCCTGAGAAAGGACCTTGCGATCAGGAGTAACGATTTCCAAGAGGAGCTTACTAGCCATAATCGCGTCCTATGCTATTTGTTTTTCTCTTTTTCGATGGCTTCTTCAATTCCGCCAACCATGTAGAAAGAGTTTTCAGCCATATCATCGTATTCGCCGTCAAGGATTCCTCTGAATGCTTTAACAGATTCCTCGAGCTTTACGTAAACGCCGGGGGTACCGGTGAAAACTTCAGCAACGTGGAAAGGCTGAGAAAGGAAACGCTGGATGCGACGAGCACGGGCAACAGTCTGCTTATCTTCATCTGACAATTCATCCATTCCGAGAATGGCGATGATGTCCTGAAGATCTTTGTATTTCTGCAGAACCATCTGAACTTCACGAGCAGTATTGTAATGTTCGGCACCAAGGATATTGGGGTCGAGAATACGTGATGTGGAGTCAAGAGGGTCAACAGCAGGGTAAATACCAAGCTCTGCAATCTGGCGGGAAAGAACGAGAGTTCCATCAAGATGAGAGAAGGTTGTTGCTGGTGCGGGGTCAGTAAGGTCATCAGCAGGTACGTATACAGCCTGAACAGAGGTAATAGAACCTTTAGTCGTGGAAGTAATACGTTCCTGAAGTCCACCAAGGTCAGTTCCCAGAGTAGGCTGGTAACCAACAGCGGAAGGCATACGTCCGAGAAGTGCGGAGACTTCGGAACCAGCCTGTGTGAAGCGGAAGATATTATCAACGAACAGAAGAACGTCTTCACCTTCAACATCACGGAAGTATTCAGCGATGGTAAGTGCAGTCAGAGCAACACGAGCACGTGCCCCTGGAGGTTCATTCATCTGTCCGTATACGAGAGCTGATTTCTCAAGAACACCAGCGTCTTTCATTTCGTGATAGAGGTCATTACCTTCACGGGTACGTTCACCAACACCAGCGAAGCAAGATTTACCACCGTGCTGTTTCGCAATGTTGTTAATCATTTCCATGAGAATAACGGTTTTACCAACACCAGCTCCGCCGAAGAGACCCATTTTTCCGCCCTTGGGGAAGGGAACGAGAAGGTCAACAACTTTGATACCGGTTTCAAGCAATTCAACTTTAGTTGAAAGCTCAGTAAATGCAGGAGCTGCACGATGAATTGGCATAACCTTGTCAGATGCGATCGGGCCAAGTTCATCCACTGGGCGACCAACAACGTTCAGGATACGACCAAGTACTGCATCACCAACAGGAACGGTGATTGCGATACCTAAAGCATTAACATCCATGCCGCGAACAAGACCTTCGGTAGCGTCCATAGCAATGGTACGAACAACATTGTTACCAAGATGCTGCGCGACTTCACAAATGAGGTCAGGAGCATCGGAGTTGTTCGGGTTGTCAATCTGTACAGCAGTCAGAATGTTGGGCAATTGCCCTTCAGGGAATTCGACGTCAACAACGGCGCCGATAACCTGAACAATTTTACCTATAATTTTACTCATCCGAGTAACCCCCTATATTATCCTTTCAGCGCTTCTGCGCCGCCGACAATGTCCATAAGATCCGCGGTAATAGCGGCCTGCCTAGTTTTATTATAAAGCAAGGTCAATGATTCAGCCATGTCGTCGCATGCTCTGGATGCATTATCCATAGCAGCCATACGTGCAGCATGTTCGCTGGTAGACGTATCAAGTAGACCGCGGTAGACCTGAACTTTCACAAAACGGGGCAGAAGCTCCGCGAGAAGACCTTCAACAGAAGGTTCATAAATGTAATCGCCAGAAGATGTAGACTCAATTTCGTCTGCTGCAACATCCGAAGACATGGGCAGAACTTTAAGTCTTGTAGGCACCTGAGAAGCGACACTTACAAACTTTCCATAAACAAGGTAAACTTCATCCAGTTCTTCAGCAAGGTAGGCATCAATTACTTTGTTGCCTATAGAGATCGCGAGATTAAAATCGAATGAGCCCATTTCATCAGCATATGATTCAACGATTTCATGTTCGGTTTTATTAGCAGCTGCGCGCCCTTTTTTACCAATGCAGTAGAACTTTACAGTTTTACCTTCAGCCTTCTTTTCTGCGGCCAATTTCAGGGCCGAGTTTATCATATTCGTATTAAAACTACCGCAAAGTCCGCGATCAGACGTAATAAGCATAATGCCTACAGTCTTGATCTCTTCATGGACTTCAAGCAGAGGGTGGACACTAGAATCCGCTCCGGCTGCTAAATCACCAAGCATTTCATAGAACTTATCTGCGTAAGGGCGGAAGCGGTCAATTCTGGACTGAGCGCCACGCAGCTTAGCCGACGCGACCATGTTCATCGCTTTGGTAATCTGCTTAGTCTTTTTAATACTGACTATTTGATTCTGGACATCCTTAAGAGAAGCCATCAGTACCTCCCAGGATTAAGCTGTGAAACCTTTTTTAAACTCTTCAAGAGCGGCCTTCAGCTTACCTTCGATCTCGTCATCAAGAGCCTGCTTAGTCTTAATGCCTTCCATAATTTCAGGCTTGGCACTGGCGATGAATTCGAGAAGTTCTTCTTCGAACTTACGAACAGCAGAAACAGGAATTTCATCCATGTGGCCGCGAGTTCCGGCGTACAAGGAGATAACCTGCTGCATGACGTTCATAGGTTTGAACTGAGACTGCTTAAGAAGCTCAACCAAACGAGCACCACGATTCAGCTTCTGCTGAGTCGCTTTGTCAAGGTCGGAACCGAATGCAGCAAAAGCTGCGAGTTCACGATACTGAGCAAGGTCAAGACGGAGTGTACCGGCAACCTGCTTCATAGCCTTGATCTGAGCTGCACCACCAACACGGGAAACGGACAGACCTACGTTAATAGCTGGACGTACACCGGCGTTGAAAAGATTTGGCTCGAGATAAACCTGACCATCAGTAATAGAAATAACGTTGGTCGGGATGTATGCGGAAACGTCACCAGCCTGAGTTTCAATGATCGGCAATGCGGTCAATGAACCGGCTCCGAGGCTATCGTTAACTTTACAAGAACGCTCGAGGAGACGTGAATGTAAATAGAAAACATCACCAGGGAAAGCTTCACGGCCTGGAGGACGACGAAGCAGGAGGGACATCTGTCTGTATGCAACAGCCTGTTTGGAAAGGTCATCATAAGCGATCAGAGCGTGATTACCACCGTCACGGTAGTATTCAGCCATGGTAGCACCTGTGTATGCAGAAATGAACTGCAAAGGAGCTGGCTCAGAAGCTGTTGCAGAAATGATTGTGGTGTATTCCATTGCGCCGTGTTTACGGAGAATGTCAGCAACAAGAGCAACCGCTGCTTTCTTCTGTCCGATAGCTACGTAGAAACAATGAATACCGGAATCTTTCTGTGCGAGGATAGCATCAAGACAAACTGCGGTCTTACCGACCTGACGGTCACCAATGATGAGTTCGCGCTGTCCACGTCCAACTGGAGTCATTGCATCGATAGCCTTGAGGCCTGTGTACATTGGCTGATGTACAGATTTACGAGCGATGATACCGGGAGCTTTAAGCTCAACAGGACGAGTTTCAGTAGATTCGATTGGTCCGAGTCCATCAATTGGCTGACCGAGTGGGTTAACAACACGACCCATAACAGCCGGTCCAACTGGAACGGAGAAAAGCTTGCCAGTACGTTTTACTGGGTCGCCCTCTTTAATGCCGGTATCATCGCCCAAGAGAGCGACACCGACGTTATCTTCTTCAAGGTTGAGAACCATGCCCATGAGGCCGCCAGGAAACTCGAGGAGTTCCATAGCCATTGCGTTCTCAACACCGTGTACACGAGCGATACCGTCACCAACCAAAAGAACGGTACCTGTTTCGCTCATTTCGACCTTAGACTCATAATTTTGAATCTGATCTTCAATGATTTTGCTGATTTCTTCCGCTTTAATCTGCATGGCCCTACACACCCCTTTTAATCTGTTCTTTCATCATTTGCAGCTGTGCGCGAATGCTTGCATCAAGAACTTTATCTCCAACCTGAAGAACCACACCGCCAAGGATATCGTTATTCATCGCAAACTCAAGTTCGAGCTTACTCTTAAGTTGATCTTCGAGACGTTCTTTAATTTCAACCTGACGTTTTTGAGTCAGTTTAATAGCAGTCACGAGTTTACCCCGGACGACACCCTGGATAGCGTCCAGCATTCCTGAATAGTCACTTGCTATTTCAGGAAGGCAGTCGAGTCTACCCTTGTCGGCCAAAAGGTTGCAAAAGTTTTTAACCACAGGTCCTGCCGAAGTCTTTTCCAGCAGTTTATCAAGTACGGATTTTTTTTCTTCCGCACTGAAAACAGGATTCTGAAAGAGCCTCAGGGCCTCCGGGGAATCTTCCAGGATCTGGGACAACTCGGTCAGTGCCTTACCATACGCCGCGAGGTCTGCTTCTCCCTGCTTCTGGCCAACAGAGAACAGCGCCTTAGCGTATCTGCGCGAGACTATGTTCCCGGTCAATTGAGCACCACCTTTGTTAAGTATTCATCCACAAGATTCTCATGCTGAGCTTTTGTTAATTTGCTCTTGACGATTTTCTCAGCTGCTTCGATGACTTTATCAGCCATTTCTGCACGCATTTCGTCGAGGGCAATCACAAATTCCTGCTCAGCGGAGACTTTCGCCTGAGCTTTTAACTGCTCAGCGCTCTGCTCTGCCTTCTGGATAATCGCCGCTTTCATGGATTCGCCCTGGTCTCTGGCTTCGGCAAGGATTGCATCCTTTTCCTGTTCCAGATTTGCAATACTCTTTTCTACGTCAAGCAGCTTCTTCTCTGCAGCTTCCTTACGGGCCTGCAAATCGTTAAGCTCCTGCCTGATACCGGCCTGACGCCCTTTAAAGAGTCCGGCAATTTTTTCGCCGGCAAACTTGTAAAGAATTCCAAGAACCAAAATCAGGTTGATAACGCGCCAAGTAAAGTTCATCCAGGGAATCTCATGTTCCCCCGCTCCACCACTGGCACAGGCTGCGCCTGCTACCAACAATGCAGTAAGAGTGGCAATTGCCATGATCATGTGTTTCCGCTTCAAGGCTAAACCCCCCTTCGATATTGATTAGGCCTAGCCAAGAACCTTGGCTGTAACCTTCTGAGCAAAAGCTTCGATCTCACCATCAAGAACTTTCAAGGCCGCACCTTTTTCAGATGCAACTTCTGCGCGGGCTTCTTTCAAGGTTACAGCTGCAACCTTACCTGCCGCAGAAAGTAATGCCTGCTCTTCTTTGGCACCCTGTTCTTTAAAGTCGTTCCGAATGTCCATACCCTCTCTACGGGTACCATCCAAAGCGACTTCGTAGTCTTTGACCTTCGAATTCGCCGAATTTGTGAAATTTTCTACCTTAGAAAGTTGGTCACTCATAAGCTCAGAGCGTTTTCTAATAATTTCACGAATCGGACGAAACATAAGAAGGTTGAGAACAAGAAGGGTGATGATGAAGTTTGCTAACTGAATAAAAAAGCTAATATCTAAATCAATCATGCCTGCTCCCGAAAAGGTTGTGAATTTTTGTCCAAAGTCAGTGGCCCTTTAGCTAATTTTAGAGGTCGTGTCAAAGGGTTTTTCGATTTGAACTGGTTACTCTTACCCCTTCAAGCCCCGTAAATACTGGCTTGTTAAAAAATTAACTAATTTCTTCGGTTTCAGTTTCAACCGCCTCAACTCCGGTTGAACTCATAGTAACGCGCCCCTCCAAAACTGCACCTTCCTCCACAACAAGAACCGGCGTCACCAGATCTCCTTGAAGGTTGGCTGTCTTGTGGAGTACCGCTTTATCACGAGCATAAACTTCACCGGTAACTTTGCCACTCAGCACAAGCTGACCAATCCTCAAAACACCTTCAACCCGGGCATCTTTACCAACGACCAGTGTCCCTTCGGACTCAACTTCACCGCTGAAGTTCCCGTCGATTCGCACAGCGCCCTGAAAACTCAGCTTCCCGTGATAATCTGTTCCGCTGCCTAGAAAAGCATTTATTTCGTCTCTTGCCATTTGTGCTCCTTTTCCCCCTGCGCCGATTTTAGAAAACCCAAACATGCGGCTACCCCTGTTTAAATACGTAACGTCTCATAGAAACGTTTAAAACGAGTCCAATAAGACAAAAATTGACCACAGTGGCACTGCCACCATAGCTGATAAATGGTAGAGGGATGCCTACTACCGGCATTAATCCGAGGACCATACCCATATTGATAAGGATTTGCCAGAAGAAATAGAAGAACACGCCCGCCGCAAGATAGCTTCCAAACAAATCTTTAGCATCTCTTGCGGTTACAACCATTTGATATAAAAAAACACAGAAAATACTAAGCAAAGACATCGCTCCGACAAAACCCCATTCCTCTCCGAAAACAGCAATAGCAAAGTCAGTATGTTTCTCCGGTAAAAATCTTAACTGACTTTGAGTTCCACCGAGAAAACCTTTTCCCCAGAGTCTTCCAGAACCTATCGCTATTTCAGACTGGATAATATGATAACCGGCTCCGAGCGGATCACTTGCAGGATTCATAAAAGAGATAACCCGTCTCTTTTGATAATCATGCATAAAAAGCCACCCAAGAGGAATAAGACAGGGAATCGCAACGGCCATTGTCTTGAAAACTTTGGAAGTAAGCCCTCTGTAGAGAATCATTCCGCCCAGAATCAACAGAACATTAAGCCCGGACCCGAGATCCGGCTGCAAAATAATCATTCCCGCCGGAAGAAGCCCCACTACAAATACATATCCCAATTTCATGAAGCCGAGCGGCTCAAAATCTCTTGATAAAATTCTCGCTCCAATCACCAGAATAGTAATTTTAGCAAGTTCGCTCGGCTGAAAATTAAAAAATCCCAGATCAATCCATCTACGTGCACCGTAAATAGTTTTCCCCGCAAAAGGAACTGCTAGCAGAAGCAACACTGTAACCCAGAACAGAGGCCATGCTATAGTCTTTAAATGCCTGTAATCAAAGAGCATGAAGGTTAACATGCCGCCGAACCCCATAAGCCCCCAGATGAGCTGTTTTTGATAAAAGGAATTGACACTCATGCCGTCTTCCATTCTGAATCCGCTGGCTGAATAAAGATTCATCACGCCAAGAAAAAACAGTAATGCAGCGAGCCCCAGCAAAAACCAGTTCATATGGATGAGCAGTCTTCTGTCAATCGGTGACATTAATTTCCCACCCCTTCGTCTTTCGGTTGTTCGGCATAAAGATATTTATAAAGAGCTTTTACCACAGGACCGGCTCCTGATCCCCCGTGCAATCCGTGTTCTATCATGCAGATGATCACATAACGCTGGTCATCCCTTTCAGCAAAACTAGCCATCCATGCATGATCTCTATATTTGTAAGGAATATCTTCATCTTTCATTTTTTTCAGCTCGTCAGTAAGCTTAACGACCTGTGCGGTCCCCGTCTTACCACCCACAACAACGCCCTTCATTCTGAGCCTTCTTGCTGTACCACGAGGACCGTCAACAGTTTCAATCATTGCTTTTCTAATGATTTTCAACTGTTCCTCTGTCATAGGTATCCGCCCCTGCTCTTCAGCCGGTTCCCCCGCCAAAAGCTGTGGACGAAGCAGTCTGCCGCCGTTGATGATTGAAGATAGGAATCTCGCAACCTGCAAAGGAGAAGTAAGGGTATATCCCTGACCTATCGCCAAGTTCAAATTTTCACCAGGATGCCAAATCTCACCGAATCGCTTTCGTTTCCACGCACGAGTTGGAATCAACCCCGGCTTTTCATGAGGCAGTGAGATACCTGTCAGCTCACCGAACCCTGCTTTCTTTGCAAAGTCACTGATCCGGTCAACACCAAGTTTCATACCAAGTTTATAAAAATAAACATCGCATGACTGAACCAAAGCATCTTCTAGATTAACGTCACCGTGACCACCCCTTCTCCAGCAACGAAAAGTATATTTACCAAGCTTAACATACCCGGGACAATAAACTGTATCCTTCGGATTAATCATATTGTAGTGAAGTCCACATGCGGCCACTGCTATTTTGAAAACTGAACCTGGAGGATAAACACTTTGAATAACACGATTTTGCAACGGGTGCATAGGATCATCCCGCAACTCAGCCCATTCTTTCTGACTAAGTCCCGAGGTGAAGGAATTATTATCGTATGAAGGAGAACTTACAAAAGCCAGTATCTGCCCGTTGTCCGGGTTCATGACCACTACAGCCCCGGCTTTTCCTTTGAGAAGCTTTCCGCCCAACTCCTGAAGCCCTAAATCAATGGAAAGATCTATATCTTCACCGGCAACAGGGGGACTTAAAATTCTCTCTTTAAGCCGCCTTCCTGTGGCGTCAACTTCGAGCTGTCTTCGTCCCTTTACACCGCGAAATCTTTTTTCAAGTACAGATTCAAGCCCCTGCTTGCCCACAAAATCTCCCACAGCAAGGTCTTCGTCAGCTTCAAGTTCATCTTCTCCGGATTCTGCAACATAGCCGAGGACATGAGACAAGAGTGGGCCTTGCAGGTATTGCCTTCTAGGACGCACAACAACCTCAAGACCGGGCCAATGCAATGCATTCGCCTCAATCATGGCCACCTGCTTAAAAGTAAGGTTAGGAGCTAAAATCAGTGGTTCAAACGGCTTTACGCGTTTGCGGGATTTCTTGAAAGTTTCTTTGAGCTTTGAAAGATCTTCACCTGTCCACTCAGAAACAGTTTTAAGTGTTGCCTCTAAGTCTTTACAGTCTTCACGCACAAGACCCAAAGCATAAGCAGGTTCATTTAAAGACAAAAGCTTACCAGTACGATCTCTGATCAGCCCACGTGGAGCATACAGCCTATCCTGTCTGAGCTGATTATTTTTCGCCTGCTCTGCAAAATAAGCTCCTTTATGAATCTGCAAAAACCAAAATCTAAGCGCAAAAACACAAAAAAGCAGGAGTATAAGCCCCTGCAGTAACAGCAATCCCGTTTTCGGAGGCTGCTGAGATTTTGCTTCATACAGTGAACTCATGCTTCAACCGTTCCGGATAGATATATTTTAAAAAAAGCCACTCTAGCGGGAATATAATAAATTGCAAAATTCCTTCAAAAAGATAGCGGTCAGAAGCCCAGTTCATATCCGCAAGCATCGCCATCATTCCTGTAAGAAGCGGGTGCAGAACGCCTAATCCTGCGCCGCAAAGGAGAGCAAACATAAAACTCTGCACATCAAAGAACATGGCTCCGCAACGATAAACAACATAGATGGAAGAATACCAGAGAAGAGAGTAACCGAAAGGCAGACCGCCTGCCCCTTCCTGTATTAAAGACCACACAAGAATCAACCAGAAAAATAAAGTTTTCTTTTCCATCTGAATACAAAGCAAAAGACCCGGAGCGAGAAAATCTACCCCGGGCACAATTCTCTGTGCCCAGATTCCGACAACCGTAAAAGCCGCCCACCAAAAAAAAGAAAACATACTAATTCCCTTCCGGTGAAGTTGAATTATCCGCAACATTTCTATGAAGCAGAAGAACTTCTTCTGTATTCTCCATATCAACCAGCGGAACAGCTTCAACCTTAAGGAATAATGAAATATCAGACCGTTCAACTGATACGACTTTTGCAATAGGAAGTCCGGGAGGATAAAGCCCAGCCAGACCAGATGTAACAAGGATTTCTCCCTCTGAAACAGGAGCATTAAGCTTCATGTACTTTACATTCAGAGTTTCACTTTCCCCACTGCCCACCAGCAAACCGGTAGATCTGTGAAGTTGCCCTCTGACTGAAATTCTGCTGTTAAGATCAGTGATCAACAAAGCTTTAGAGGAGGAAAGGCCGGGCTGTACAACTCTGCCTACGACCCCGAGAGGCGTCAGCACAGGAGTGTCGGCAACTACGCCGGAGATAGCACCCTTACTCAGTATAATAGAATCCAGAGCGGCAGAAGGGCCCATTCTATGGGCAATGACTCTTGCTCCGTCGACGTACCAACCCTCTTCCGGTGAAAATTTGAGTAGTTCCTGAAACCTTTCAGCTTCTTCAGCTTTTTCTCTAAGCGTCATAATTTCAAGACGCATTAAATTATTTTGAGAACTCAGCTGATCATTCTGCTCCTTCAACCCGACGAGATAAATATACCTGTCCCAGAAACCCACAGACCTGTCGAGAACCCATTCTCCGGGCCATAAGGACCACTTAACAATTTCAAGCCCTGTATAATCCGCTAAACGATCGAGTTGCCCTGATCGCAGATTCCACGAATAAAGGCTGAGGTAGATAAATAAGCCTACGATGATGGCTATAGCGGTACGCTTGAGCTTCAAACTAAATCCTCTAACTTACATAAAGGGATCGAACCAAACACATGACACTGTTTATTGAAAATTGATTAAGCAAAAAAAATTGCCGCCGACTGACACAGCACAGCATATTTCTAAGTGCATAGTTTTGACGAATTCACCACCGTCGAAACTATGCACTTAGCAAGAAAAAATGCACTCTCTGTTAATCCACCGCAAAAAATGAAGCTAATCGATTGTAACTTCTTTATAAATATCCAGATGCTCGAGAGCCTTTCCAGAACCGATAACTACAGCATTTAGAGGATTATCGACAACAGTAATAGGAAGGTGAGTTTCCTGACTGAGCAGTTGATCTAAGCCCTTAAGCAAAGCTCCGCCGCCAGTCAGCACAATACCTCTATCAACTATGTCCGCAGCAAGCTCAGGAGGAGTCTGTTCCAAAGCAACACGAACTCCTTGAACAATACTGTCAACCTGTTCAGAAATAGCTTTTCTAATCTCTGCAGAAGTAATCAAAATATTCTGAGGTATTCCGGTCACAAGGTCACGACCTTTGACTTCCATTTCAATCTCTTCTTCAAGAGGAAATGCGGAACCTATTTTAATTTTGATACGCTCTGCGGTGCTTTCTCCGATCAACATGGAATACTTACGTTTTACATGCTGCATGATGGATTCATCCATCTTGTCTCCACCGACTCTTACAGAGCGGGCGTATACAATACCGGATAGAGAAATAACTGCTATTTCAGATGTTCCACCGCCGATATCAACTACCATATTGGAGGTAGGCTCGGTGATGGGAAGATCCGCTCCGATTGCTGCCGCCATGGGTTCTTCAATAAGATAAACCTCACGGGCTCCGGCACTCTGTGCGGACTCTTTAACAGCTCTCTTTTCAACCTGTGTTATGCCGGTAGGCACACAGATCATTATCCGGGGCCTAACCAGTCTACGGCTATTGTGGACTTTTGAAATGAAATGACGCAACATAGCTTCAGTTACTTCGAAGTCGGCGATAACACCGTCTTTCATTGGTCTGATCGCGACAATGTTACCGGGAGTTCTACCAAGCATTTTCTTGGCTTCCATCCCTACGGCGAGAACTTTACTTACGCCATTAACATCCCGCTTCACAGCGACAACCGAAGGTTCGCTGAGCATTACGCCTTTTCCCTTTACATAGACCAAGGTGTTTGCAGTACCAAGATCAATTGCAAGGTCATTGGAAAACGAGCCGAGTATCTTGTCAAATATAGATGCCATATTCTACTGGAAACTCCAAAAAAAATGTGATTCGAACGACGCCTCAGCAGACGCTAACTTTCCTTATATCAAAAGAAATTCCTCGGTAATAACTAGCAGAAGAAATTGCTACAGGCAACATATTACACCAATTACGCCAACCACTTCTTAACACTGTTAACACACTGTATATTTTGATATAAATAAAAAATAGTTTAATACACTGCCCCGATTCAGAATAAAAGGAGTCTTCATGTATCGTTTTTACGGGCTTGCTGCCCGACTAAGACAAAATTTCGGAAAAAGGGTCCAGAAAGTACCGCTGGACTTCGGATTTTCATGCCCCAATCGTGACGGAAATATTTCCACAAAAGGGTGTATTTTCTGCAACCCCCTCGGCTCTGGATCAGGCATGCACTCTCAGTCTACACCCATTCCTGAACAGTGGGATTTCTGGACGAAAAAATTTACCAGACTTTACAATGCAAAACTTTTTCTAGCCTACCTGCAATCCTACACCAACACGTATGGAACTTTGGAACAGGTAAAGTGCGCGTTTGATCAACTCCGGGATCTTCCCGGGCTTGCCGGCATATGTATAGGAACCCGTCCTGACTGCATTGATGCTGAAAAGCTCCAATTGATAAAAGATCTTAATCTGAAAGAAACATGGCTTGAACTGGGACTTCAAAGTTCAAATGATACAACTCTGGCTTTGATCAACAGAGGGCATGACGCAAAGTGTTTTGCTGACGCGGTTATACTTGCGGACTCATATGGAATCGAGGTCTGCGCACACGTTATCGCAGGATTGCCGGGAGAATCAAAGAAAGATTTCATTGCAACGGTTGAATTTATTAACAGTCTTCCTGTTTCCGGAATCAAACTTCATAATCTCTATATTAGTCAAGGCACTCCCTTGCAGGAAATGTATGACCGTGGGGAATTCACCCCTTTCTCCATGGAAGAATACCTTGATATGCTTGAAACTGCCGTATCCATTTTACGAACCGACATTGTTGTCCACAGACTGAATGCCGACCCTGCGCCGGGTGAACTGGTAGCGCCGGACTGGATTGAGCATAAAAGAAATGTTCAGAACGCGATTGATATGATGTTTGAAAACAACGATCTCTGGCAGGGTTGCGCAAGAGAGGACAGCCCGACGTCCCCACCGGAATGGTTTGGTCCTGACCACCTTCCACCCGGAAGAAAACGAAAAATATAAAGTTTAAAGCCCGTAACAAATTTATTTTGATACGGGCTTTCTTGCGAGACTAGGATGGAGAAAATTACCTAGCGAGCTTTTTCTGCATTCTAGCTCTGATATATATAGCCATCATATTCATACCCAGAACCAAAGTTATAAGGACAAGGGATGTTCCGTATTGAATATGTCTTGTTTTTTCAATTTCTGTTCCGGCTGTTGCCAGTACATATATATGATAGGGCAACGCCATTACATCATCAAAAAGAGATTCAGGCATTTCAGGGGTGAAAAAGACTGCGGCGGTAAACATAATCGCGGCAGTTTCCCCTGCGGCCCGTGAAAGCGTAAGAATTGCGCCAGTCAACATGCCGGGTAAAGCGGCGGGAAGAACAACCCTGTAAATGGTCTGCCATTTAGTAGCACCAAGCCCAAGCGAGGCTTCTCTATATGTTTGCGGAACAGAACGGAGAGCTTCCTCAGAAGCCCCGATAACAAGCGGTAAAGCCAGCGCCCCGAGCGTACATACTCCGGCCATAATGCTTACGCCCATTCCCATCACAGTTACAAATAACGACAAACCGAAAAGTCCGAACACAACTGAAGGAACTCCGGCAAGATTATTAATACCCAGTCTTAAAATCCGCACAAGTCTGGGTGATGTAGCGTATTCATTGAGATAAATTGCAGTGGCGATCCCCCAAGGCAATGCAACCATCAACGCTCCGTAACTGAGAACAATTGTTCCTACTATACATGGAAGGATTCCTCCCTCGGTCATTGAATTTCTGGGGTTTTCAGTCAAAAATTCCCAGCTCATTGCAGGCAATCCATAATATAGAACGAATCCACATATAATAAGTAAAGCCAGACCGTTAATAGCTGCGGCGGCTTTAAACAGCATGAAGACGACCTTCTGCACTTTCTCTCTCATGGAATAATTGCCTTGTTCAGGCTCCAGCATACCTTCACTTGCGACACACTCATTACCAAACATCAAATCAACCTGCTCTATAGTTTCAGCGGAGTTACTCATTATTATTCCCCGTTATTAAGTTTACTGACAGCTTCCACTAAAGAGTGGCTGAACCGACCTGCTTATATTTATGAGCGACATGATCGGCAATTAGATTGAAAACCATTGTGAACAAAAACAGCACCATACCGATGGCAAAAAGAGCATGGTAATGTTCACTGTGAAAAGGAGCTTCGCCCATTTCGGCCGCAATGGAAGCAGGCATCGGGCGTACCGGATCAAAAATAGAATTCGGAAGCATTCCCGCACCGCCCGCAACCATCAAAACAACCATGGTTTCCCCAATTGAACGGGCCATGCCCAGAATTATTCCTGTTGAAATACCCGACAATGATGCGGGAACCATAACTTTATAAATGCTCTGCCAGTGCGTAGCACCCAAAGCGAGTGATGCCTCTTTAAGTTCTGGAGGAACGGAATAAAGAGCGTCCTCTGAAATACTTGTGATAGTCGGAACAGCCATGAAAGCCAGCATCACCGAGGCATTGAAAAGATTAAGACCTACCGCAATATCAAAGGTTTCCTGTAAAAAAGGGGCTACAACTACCATCCCGAAAAAACCGATTACAACAGAAGGTAGAGCGGCCAGCATTTCAACTGCGGGTTTTACAATGTCACGCACCTTTGCAGGAGCAATCTCCGCAAGATAAATTGCGGTCATTACACCAAGCGGAATCGCGATGAGAGAGGATAACAAAGTAACCGCTCCGGACCCGACAATAAGCGGCCATATACCGAATGCGGCAGGTTCGTCAGTCGGGTACCATTCAACTCCGAAAATAAAATCTTTTACCGAAACAAAGTTGAACACCGGAAGCCCTTCAATGAATAAGAACGCCATAATCAGAAACAGAACGAGTATTGAAGTAAAAGCTGTTACCAGAAAAGCAGAATGGATTAACCGCTCTGTTGAACGACGACTTAATTTGAGAGCTTTCAAGATAAAAAGAACCACTCCTGCAAAACCGAGAATAGAACTGAAAAGATACCATCCTCCAGCCCTCGATGAAATCATGTTCTCAGTGCTTTGCTTGATGAATATAAACAGTTCGGCATCTGCACCGTTCTTGTTTTTATTCATCACAGCCCGGTCAGAGCGAACATATGCGTAAATTTTATTTAACTCTGAATTAAGCTCCCTGACTCTCAGTTCATTTTCAGCCTCAGATAAACTTAAATCTTCTGAACCTTCCGCCACTTCATGAACTGACAGCATCATGACTTTCTTAAGCCCTCCAACAGAGCTCATTGAGTAGTCTCCCCTTTTAGCCACTTTTTCAGTAGCAGAAATAAAAATCTGTTCGGCTTCGGTAGAGCTGGAAAGTTTATACGCATAAACACCGCTCATCACCGCAAAAATTATTAATAATAAACAGATATTTCGGGACGTAATCACGACTATTCCCCTGATATAAAATTTGAATTAAATATAAATTACGCAATTATGAATTGTAAGACCGACAAATACTCCGGGAGGAAAAGTTTCCCGGAGTATTTTTTTGAATTCACTAAATTCCAAGCTGAACGATTATTATTTTACTGGTATAAATCCAATTTCAGCAGCTTGATTCTGGCCTGCCGGGCTCATCATGTAATCGATAAGTCCCTTGGCTTCACCGGCAGGAGCACCGGGAGTGTAGATATTAAGACCGCGGGAAATGGGGTAGGATTTATCTTTTGCGGTTTGAACTGAAGGAATTACGCCGTTAACAGAAACACCTTTGAGTTCTTTATTAAGGTAAGCAAGACCGACATAACCGATTGCTTTTTTATTCTTGGAAACAGCCTGTGCAACTGCTCCGTTTGATGCTTGAAGAAGAGCTCCAGGGAACACGCGGCTTTTCAGTCCGGTAGCGCGCATGACTTTAGATTTCCAGCAATCATAAGTACCGGAAGAAGTGTCACGTGAAATTACAACAATCTGATCATCAGCGCCGCCAACTTCTTTCCAATTAGTAATTTTACCGGTGTAAATTCCGTGAAGCTGTTCAACGCTGAGTCCGGAAACGGGATTGGCCGGATTAACAACTGGAACGATGCAATCAAGCGCTACTATAAACTGAACAGGCTTGCGTCCGTTATCAATTGCTTTCTGAATTTCTGCGGGTTTCATGTCACGGGACATCATCGCGATATCAGTTGTTCCGTCGATAAGAGCTTTTGCGCCGTTACTTGATCCGCCACCTGAAATTGAAATTGATACATTAGGATTTGCAGCCATAAAAGTTTCAACAGATTTCTGCATCAATGGCAGAACAGTAGTAGAACCTTTAACTTGGATTGATCCTGCAAAAGCTGATCCTGTAAACGCCATTACCATCATTGCTACTAAGGCGATAATTCTAGATTTCATTTTTTTCCTCTGAATTTGGATTTTTGCAGACGCAGTTTCACCGTGTCCGTTTTTGTCGTTGAGATAGGGTCTATCTGAATTTGGTTACAAACCTGTGACAACAAAGAGAAAGGTAGGTTACAGAAGAATTTATATTCAATTTATCAAGTTTCTGATGCTGGCATACACCTTGCTTACTTCCCTTTAATTATCAAAACCTAAGGCGGAGTAATTTCATTGAAGATCAAATATGCCATAGTCGGCGCGGGTCCAACGGGACTAGGTGCGGCTAGAAGACTAAAAGAGCTGGGTGAAAAATCATTCATTGTACTGGAAAAAAATTCCCATGCAGGCGGACTTGCGTCCAGTTTCACCGATGAAAAAGGGTTCACTTGGGATATCGGCGGGCATGTGGTTTTTTCTCATTATGAATATTACGATCAACTGTTGTCTGAGATTCTGGTAGATGAATATTTAGAACATCTACGCGAATCATGGATAAGAGCCGCTAAAGCATGGGTTCCATACCCTTTTCAAAATAATATAAGGCACTTACCTAATCTTAAAAAATGGGAATGTGTTAGAGGACTTCTTCCCGGTGTACGGTCCGAAGAAGCTCCCTCAAACTTTTTTGAGTGGATTAACAATACCTTCGGTGAAGGCATCGCTAAACATTTTATGCTTCCATATAATTATAAGGTATGGGCTACGCCTCCTGAATTAATGTCATTTTCGTGGATTGGAGAAAGAGTAAGCGTTATTGATCTTAAAACAGTCATAAAAAATATTATCCTTGAACGGGATCAGCTTTCATGGGGGCCTAACAATAAATTTCGTTTCCCTCTGAAAGGCGGAACAGGGTCAATTTATCGTAAACTGGCAGAAACGGTGAGCAGTCATATTTTATACAACACCAATGTAGCTTCAATTGATCAGAAAAATAAAATTATTTACGATTCAAAGGGCAACTCATTTGAATATGAATATCTGTTAAGTACTGGACCGATTGATATTTTGATCAATAAATGGCTTGAAAAATCATCGAACACGCTTAGAAATGCAGCAGATATGCTTAAGCATAACAGCGTCATAGTCGTTGGAGTAGGTCTCTCTACATCAAAAAAAGATTCCCGGTGCTGGATGTATTTCCCTGAAGACGACAGTCCTTTTTACCGTGTCACCAATTTTCACAACTACTCACCCAACAACACCCCTATCCCCGGACAGGGACGGGCACTGATGTGTGAAGTTTCCTACTCAAATCATAAAAGAGTTGATCACAATCAAATAATTAAAAAAGTGGAAGATGGATTGATCAACACTGCGATGATTAATGAAGAAGACAGAAAAAATATTATATCCCGCTGGTCAATAAATGTGGATTACGGCTATCCCATACCTTGCCTGCAACGCGATGAAGCGTTAATGATTTTGCAGCCTGCACTTGAATCCATGGACATCTATTCCCGAGGCCGCTTCGGAGGCTGGAAATATGAAGTCTCAAACATGGACCACTCAGTAATGCAGGGTGTCGAATGGGCTGAGAGAATGATTAATGGACAGCCCGAAACCACTTACAGGATAAGCTAATCATATGACCATATCTGCCGCCACCTATGAAAAAAGGCGGGAAAATGTCCGTAAACGTCTTAATGATCGCGGACTGCCTCCTTTATTGGTAAATTTTGCTGCCAACCGTTATTATCTCAGTGGATTTGAACTTCACGACTCGCAGTGCAACGAAACTTCCGGATGGCTCATAATCTGCCCTGATGGAAAAGATTTTCTTCTGACTGACCCAAGATACTTTGATGCTGCGCGCAGAATCTGGAATGAAGATGATGTTTTCATTTATTCCGGGCGTAAATTTGATGCTCTTAAAGGGTTTTTCAAATCAAACTCTATTTCCAGTCTCGCTTACGATCCTAAATCGATAAATATTTTCGAACACGAAAAACTTACCGAACTTTGTGAACTTAAGCCTGTTTCAGGGCTGATTGAAGAACTTCGTCTGATTAAAGATGATGAAGAAATCCGTTTGATGGAAGAATCGTGTGCTCTTAACCATAAAGTATACGAACTTATTGAACCGAAACTTCAGGAAGGACGCACAGAAGCTGAAATATCATGGGAAATTGAACAGCTTTTCAGAAATAACGGAGCTTCCGGACTATCCTTCCCCTCCATTGTTGGTGTCGGCCCGAACGCAGCTCTTCCGCATGCATGCCCGGGTGATACAAAACTTCGCGAAGGTGAACTGATTCTCATCGATATGGGCTGCAGACTTGGCGATTATTGTTCCGACCAGACCAGAACTTTTTATATCGGGGACAACCCCTCTGAACGCTTTTTAACTGTGCGCTCACAGGTACAGGAAGCTCAGATGGCAGCAATTAACATTCTGCGCCCCGGCCTTCCGATTCAGCACGCCTACCACACAGCAAAAGCTGTTTTTGAAAAATACGGTGTAGATAAATACTTTACACATTCTCTCGGACATGGTGTTGGACTTGAAACCCATGAACAACCAAGCATCAGCCCGATCGCAAAAGGCGAGCTTAGGCCCGGTATGATTGTCACGGTCGAACCCGGCCTTTACTACCCTGATTGGGGTGGCATCCGTTGGGAACATATGGTCCTTATTACTGAAGACGGCCATAAAGTTCTATAATTATTGAGCAGGGTTCTTCGGAACCCTGCTCGTTTTGATCACCACAAACCGGTTAAATCCACTCTGAATAAAATTATGGCCCGTAAAAGAAAATCACGTCCGCGCCCTCTTCCGGCACCACCAAAGTATTCAAGTCGTATCTATGTTCAGATGGCTCCATCTGACATTGCAATTTTTAGATTTTTTCTGGAAGCAATGGAGAATCTAGCCCTTTTCACTGTCGCCGACAGATTCAAAGGAGTGCTGATGCTTCGCTACAGCGCCCATCAGGAACGTGAATTCTTTGAATTTATGAATGACCTAAAAGAGGAGATTGATATTAAAATCCTCCCCAATCCATCTACCCCTTCATAAGTCCCTTCCCTATTACTAAATAGTCCGTTGATTCTCTTTTAATTCAAAATATGAATACATCTTCATGTTTGTTGACAATATGAATATGAACTATTATTCATATATTGTAAGATTGAAAATCATTCAACAAAAGAGCAGACAATGCCAAGAGCTCCTGTACAAAGTAGAAGTAAGGAAAAGAAACGGAAAATCATCGTAGCAGGGATGAAACTATTCTCTGACAAAGGTTTTCATAAGACAAGCATCAATGAAATTGTCGAGAATGCCGATGTATCGGTAGGTTCATTTTATGGATATTTTAAAAACAAAAAAGATCTGTTGATTGAAGTTTCGCAGGCATACGGGAACAGTATAATAAAAGGGATATACGGAAACATTGCAGAGGATGCCCCTGTATTAAAAGACGGACATAGTATCATCAGATACATCGTAAGTTCAGCAAAGCAGGCACATACGTTATCAACTGAATTGCACAGAGAAATGCTGGCCCTAAAGAACCGTGAACCGGAAATGGCTAAGCTCGACAAAAGAATTACTCTATCGTTTCAAGAAGGAATTGAAACGATACTTGTAAACTGCGGCAACAGAATCAAAGTGAAAGATATAAATACAGCTGCAAAACTGGTTGCAGGCGCAATAGAAGAAACTATGCACCACTGTTTTTTAGAAAATTTGGAAGAAAATCCGGAACACATCTTCAACGAACTGACTGAAATGTGTGCAGGATATTTATTTCATCCGGAAAAACAGTCCGAGTAAGACTATAAATCTATAACCTTAACATCTTTCGGATCGATCTCAACACCAAGGAATGCACCACCGACCGCGGCAAACCTTTTCGCTGAATCAGTTGCAAGAAACGAAATATGACCGAGCTGAGTGGAACAATTGCCAAGCTTTGATTCAGCAAGAATATTTTTAACAGTTTTAGCCGTTGTTTCCGCAGAATCCACAAGCTTAATCTTCTTTCCGGCGACATTTGCGATAGCACCGCGAAGCACTGGAAAATGAGTACATCCAAGGACTAAAGTATCCGGCCCCTCGTCTCCAAATTTTGCAAACAGCGGTTCTAAATAGCGGGCTGCAATGGCCTCAACCAGTTCACCTTCAGTCCATCCCTCTTCCGCAAGACCTACAAACAAAGGGCACGGTTGTGCTATTATTTCAGCGTTTGGATGCATGCTGCAAATAGTTCTTTGATAGGCGCCACCGTTAACAGTATTTTCGGTCGCTATTACCGCAATTTTACCGTTCACACTTGCCAGACAAGCCGCCTCAGCACCGGGTTTTATGACTCCGATTACAGGCAATGGACTATACTTATCCGCAAGGCTTTTCAAAGAAACAGCAGAAGCCGTGTTACAGGCGATCACCAGCATCTTTATCCCTTCCGCAACCAGTGCATCACCGGCTTGCAGAGCATATTTGATTACAGAATCTGCACTCTTAGCACCGTAAGGAACCCTTGCGGTATCACCGAGATACAGAAAATTTTCGTGAGGCAGTAAATCCTGCAAAGCACGCAGAACGGTCAGCCCGCCGACTCCTGAATCAAAAACGCCTATAGGTAAATTACACTTATCAACTGACAACTTCGAAGCTCCTGAACCAATATTTAAAAAAGGATTTATTCTATGACCAAAACAACACGGCACTAATTAGTCTCTACGGGCATGGTAGTAAAGAATTTCTTAACGCCATTCAGGTTATTCTAATATTAACAAACCACTTTACGCATTTATGAAAAATTGAGAGTATAGACAAGTATAAATAATATTTAAGGATGTTTACAAACTTAAAATGGAGATATTTTATGGAAAAACAAAAAATTAACTATTATGGAGTAGGCCCTAAAATAATGAGACCAACCGTAGCCTACGGCATAGCTGCCACTTTACTGACTCTCTTTTACCCGAAACTTTTTCTAATGAATTTTATATCCGGCACAGCTTTTCATATCGCAGGCGGTATTTTTCTGGGGTTTGGAATAGCTTTTATTTTTATCTCAGGACCAGCCATGAAACGAGCGGTATCTTCGGGCAAATTAGAAACAACAGGAACTTTTGCAGTAGTTAGAAATCCGCTTTATTTTGCATGGATAGCTTTTATTTTTCCAGGAAGCGCCATAGCTTCGCAGGCTTGGCTGCTTTTTGGCATGTCCGCCATAGCATATTACAGATTCATAAAATTGATTCCGCAAGAAGAGGCGATGCTTGACGAAGCGTTCGGAGAAGAATTTCTCAAATACAAAAAGGCTGTTCCAGCTATCATTCCCTGCTTTAAGAATATTTGAGCTCTGCCTATTTACACCTGTCCATGCTCCGGTAATTGATTGCCTCCGCAAGATGCGGAACTTGAATCAATTCGTCCTCAGCAAGGTCGGCTATAGTGCGGGCGATTCGAAGTATACGGGTATAGGCTCTGGCTGAAAGCCCCAGACTGCGCACCGCCTGTTCAAGAAAGGTATGCTCTGCTTCTGTCAGTTTGCAAAACTTTTCGAGCGAAGAACCGGAAAGTTCACTATTGGTCAGGATATTTAAATCCTTATACCTTTCGGCCTGAATAACTCTGACTCGTTCAATATTTCCGCGCATTGTAGTTGAATCAACACCCTTGTTTCCGCGTAAATCTTTATAATCAACAGCTGGAACTTCTATTTGCAAATCAATGCGGTCCAGAAGCGGACCTGAAAGACGGGATGCGTAACGCTGCACCGCAACAGGAGTACAGGTGCATGCATGCCTTTCATCTGTGGCATAACCGCAAGGACATGGATTCATGGCCGCAACGAGCATAAAGTCAGCCGGATATGACAAAGACATAGCCGCACGAGAAATGGTCACTTCTCCGCCCTCAAGAGGCTGACGAAGGACTTCAAGCACATTCTTTTTAAACTCGGGAAGCTCATCCAGAAAAAGTACCCCGCGATGAGCAAGCGAAACTTCACCCGGTTTAGGGTATGCCCCGCCGCCGATCATGCCCGCGTCTGAAATGGTATGATGGGGCGAACGGAAAGGACGAATAACCATCAAAGCTTTCTCTCGGTCAAGCTGACCGGACACGCTGTAAATTTTAGTAACTTCGAGAGCTTCTTCAAAAACAAGAGGAGGAAGAACTGTAGGAATCCTCTGAGCAAGCATTGTTTTTCCGCTTCCGGGAGGTCCTATGAAAAGTATATTATGATTTCCGGCAGCGCCTATTTCAATTGCCCGTTTAGCATGTTCCTGCCCTTTCACCTCGGCAAAATCCAGCCCGAAATCCTGCCGCCCGGCCCAAAGCGTTGCAGTATCAACAACAGTGGGTTCCAGTACTTCTTCACTCAACAAAAATTTTACCAAATGCGAAAGAGAAGAAATTCCGTAGACATCCAATCCTTCAACTACTGCGGCTTCATGAGCATTCGCACTTCCGACAATAAGCCCTTTTGCACCTTTTTTGCGGGCTTCGAGGGCTAAAGACAACACCCCGTGCACAGGCTTTACCTCGCCACCCAGCGAAAGTTCACCTGCCAGAAACCAGCCTTCAAGCAGTTCCTGATCAATAATCCCCGCCGCACCAAGCAAAGCCACAGCCAAAGGCAGGTCATACGCCGAACCGGCTTTGCGGATATCCGCCGGAGCTAGATTTACAGTGATTCGTGAGGGAGGAAGACGGTATCCGCTATTCTTAAGGGCCGAAAAGACTCTCTCTTTACTTTCTTTAACAGCGCCTTCAGCAAGGCCTACCATAGTGAAAGCAGGCATACCCTGTCTGGCAAGGTCAACTTCAAGATCAACTTTAAAGGCATCAATACCCATCAGGGCGGCGCAGGCAACTTTTGCTATCAACGGAGAACTCCTTGAATTATAAGTCCCCCGTGAGTTATATACTCTCTGTTATAATGTAAAGAATTACCCGAAAAGAATGAATAAATAACAAGATTTCAAGAGTTTTCTGTCTTCGTATCTTCCTCATCCTGATCTTTTTTATCTTCTGAAACCTCAGATTCAACCTTATCTAAGATAGCCTTACCCTCATCTTTGAGGCTGTCGGGGGCAACCTTTCGCTCCTGCAAATATTTAATAATCTTAAAATCGTAATCAAGAATATGCTCAAGTAACCACGCCGAAAGAAATTTTTTATAATCTTCCGAAGTTAACTCTTCATGATGAAAACGGGCATATTGAAAAGCTTTAACTTTACGCTTTAATTCAACGTGTCTAGCTATGTGCTTACGACGTTCAGGAAACTCGATTTGTTTCATAAAAGCCTCCTCAGCAGCAAAATGAAAAAGTGTGTATTCCCTTAACTTAGAAAGCAACAAAGTTATTGCGTCTTCATCCTTCCCTCTATTCAAGGCATCAAGAAGCATACTCATTATACGCAAAATTTCCTTGTGATGTGCGTCTAATTCCGCGACGCCCATACTTAAGGACTCACTCCACTCTATTTTAGCCACTTCGCATTCTCCTCAATAGAAAGATTCTCATACATAAAATTATATTTTATCAATCTTTATAAAATGCACTATTTACAGGTAGCTGACAAGCGTGAGGTGCTAAAAAAAGAAAGCCCGCCAAATTGGCGGGCTTTCTTAAATTCGTATAAAATAATTCTTTGAACCTAAATATCGGTTCTACAAAATCTTAATTGATCAATCCTAATGAAGCAGACTTCCTAAACGATTCCAGCGAACAGAATCCGGTCCGCCCCATGACCAATAAATAATCCAAGCCTTACCCAGAATATTATCACGCGGGACATTTCCCCAGAATCTTGAATCATTGGAGCCATCCCTGTTGTCACCCATTACGAAATACTCACCCTCAGGAATCTGACGAGGCGGCATATTATCACGTAGCGTGGAAACATGTGCGTTATCGATAAACTGAGTATACGGCTCAACCAGCGGATTACCGTTCACAAAAACTTTCTTGTTCTTGATTTCCACAGTATCACCCGGAACCCCGATTACTCTTTTGATGTAATCTTTGCTGGTATCACCCGGATATTTAAATACAATAATATCTTTATATTCAGGATCTCCCATCTCGATCACAACCTTTGAAGTAAACGGTATCTTCACTCCATAAGTAAATTTGTTGACCAGAAGATGATCTCCGATCTGAAGGGTCTGCAACATAGAACCGGAAGGTATTTTAAAAGCCTGAACTATAAAAGTCCTTATAAAAAGGGCCAATAAAAGGGCTATAAAAAGGGCTTCAATATACTCTTTAAGGGTGCTCTGCCATCTGGGATTCATACTGTTCATCCTTATAAAATTCCAAAGTAAAACCTTCGGAAATAATCATTTTTTCGGTCAGGACTAATCGTCTCCGGCCTTAAGTACTACAAGGAAAGCTTCCTGTGGAATTTCGATATTACCCATCTTCTTCATACGCTTTTTGCCTTCCTTCTGTTTTTCCAGAAGTTTACGTTTACGGGAAATATCTCCGCCGTAACACTTGGCAATAACGTTTTTCCTGAACGGGGCCACTCGTTCTTTCGCAATAATCTTTCTAGCAATTGCAGCCTGAATTACAACTTCAAACATCTGACGCGGAATTGCTCTTTTAAGCTTCAAAGCAAGACTTCTACCATGCGCATATGCCGAATCTTTATGAACAATTACTGAAAAAGCGTCAACAGGTTCAGTGTTAATCAAAATATCAAGTTTCACAAGATTCGAGACACGATAATCAATGATTTCATAATCAAGGGAAGCATAACCTTTTGTATGAGACTTCAATTTGTCAAAGAAATCATACATAATTTCTGCAAAAGGAACTTCGTAAGTGATAATAACTCTTGAAGAAGAAAGATAGCGCATATCCTGCTGAAGTCCGCGTTTCTCTTCACAAAGTTTGAGCACTGACCCGACATATTCATTTGGAACATGAATTTCCAAACGGCAATAAGGCTCGGAAAGAGATTCCAGCTCAGTTGCTTCCGGCATTTTGCTCGGATTATCAATTTCAAGAACTTTGCCATTTATAAGCTTAGCCTGATAAATAACCGAAGGCGCTGTGGCAATCAGTTTAGCCTGAAATTCTCGTTCCAGACGTTCCTGAATAATTTCCATATGCAAAAGTCCGAGAAAACCGCAACGGAAACCAAACCCCAAAGCTGTTGATGACTCCGGTTCATATGAAAAAGCAGTGTCATTAAGTTGTAACTTTTCCAATGCGCCTTTGAGAGGCTCGTATTCAGAAGGTTCAACCGGATACAATCCGCAAAAAACCATCGCCTTAACTTCCTGAAACCCAGGGAAAGGCTCTTCAACAGGGTTCGAAGCAAGCGTGATGGTGTCCCCTACAGGAGCATCATTAAGCTCCTTCATGCTGGCGCATAAAAATCCGACTTCCCCGGCACTGAGACTTTTTACATTCATTGCCTCTGGAGAATAAACGCCTAACGTTGTGACATCAAAAACCAGCTTGGAAGAAAAGATTTGAATCTTATCTCCCTTTTTAATTGTTCCTTCCAAAATTCTGAAAAGAACAACTACACCCTGATAAGAATCATACCACGAGTCAAAAATAAGAGCCTTGAGGGGCTTATCCGGATCTCCGGTCGGAGCTGGCAGTTGAGTTACAACTGCTTCAAGCACCTGATCAACGTTGAGCCCGGTTTTTGCGCTTATCATAAGAGGATCAGAACAATCCAGTCCGATAATCTCTTCAATTTCACTCGCAACTCTATCAACATCAGCACTGGCGAGGTCAATTTTATTCAGTATAGGAATAATCTCGAGATCATTATCAAGAGCCAAAAAGACATTGGCAAGAGTCTGTGCTTCAACTCCCTGAGTTGCGTCAACAACCAGCAGGGCGCCATCTGAAGCCGCAAGACTACGCGAAACTTCGTAACTGAAATCAACATGCCCCGGAGTATCAATCAGGTTAAGAATATAATCCTCACCGTCCGCAGCTTTATAAGGAATGCGGACACTCTGAGCTTTAATGGTGATTCCACGCTCACGCTCAAGATCCATCTTATCCAGATATTGTGCTTTCTTCTCACGATCTCCGACCAGACCGGTTATCTCAAGGATGCGGTCCGCCAATGTCGATTTACCATGATCGATATGAGCTATGATACTGAAATTTCTTATATTTGATATTTTTACCATACTAAAAACGGTCGACATTCATTCTACTGAAATGCCGGCTCCTTTAATTTTACGTTATTTTTCGCCACAAGAATATGGCCTAAAGCGAGATCTTATTACGGCATTTGTTTCATACTGTCTAATACGGAATGCCCCACCAATCAAACAAAAGAAGTCAATAATAAAGTCAATTTTCCCAAAATTCAAAAAAAGGCGGATTTAACTGGATAAATTTAGTAGAGAATTTCTCACAAAAAAGGTTGATTGACCCATCAAATTATATTACTAATGAAATCAAGACCTCTACCAAAATGCACTGACCTCACTGTGTTTTCAAAATATAGCCTGCTAACATTCCCAATTATTAAAGAAGCATAAAATTTTATATTCATGCACCTAAAGATAGCTTCAACAGGCATAATTTTAGACATTCAGGGATTAGACTTTACCTAATGCTCTTCCAGGAAGCGAGTGATTAAGCGCTCCGGACTGCTGAGAATAGGCCGATATAGCTCTACTCAACCTGTAACCTGAGTTTTCTGGACAATATGTGGCGGAATCCCCGGAAAGAGCACATTGAGTTTGCGCAAGAGATTTAGCAACCTCTTGAACGTCACGCTCCTCACTCTGAGTTCGGGGATATGATTTTGAACGAAACGCCTGTGAGGCTACTTCTGCTTCACTGGGTTCAAATTCGAGGTCCTTTGAAGTGAAATTTACGCCCAACTTACCTAAATTAAATCCGAAACTACGCGTTTTAACACGCGCCTGTACGCTTTCGACTTCAACGTCAGGCCGCACGACCGCTCGCTGGGCATTTTCTGTATATAAATTTATACCTTGCGCTGCTATTCGCATACCATTCTCCACTAAAGAAACCGATCCACGCACACAAAAAAAGCCCGACCGCCTGCAGAGGCAACCCGGCGTTCCTGCGGCATTGCCGCAATCATCCATGAAGGATACGTGGGATTTTCGGCTTCCATCCGTGGAAGCAGCTGAAAATTTATTTCCTAGTAACTGATTTAAATATAATACGTTGAATCAGGTTTGGCAAGTGCAGCAAACGACTTAGTTCCTTGCTTTCCGGGGACCAAAGATTTATCTTCCCCTAAACTTAAGCGGTGTAGGAGACTATGAGCAACAAAATTCTTCAGAAAAAGGCATTGATCCCCGGACAAACAAGTCTGCTGGTTATTGATGCACCTCAAATTGCCAAAAAGGCAAAACCGGGAAATTTCGTCATTCTTCGTATCCATGACAAAGGGGAACGCGTTCCTCTGACTATCGCCGATACGGACCCGGAAGCCGGAACTATCACCATTGTTTACCTTGTCGTAGGTAAAAGTTCGGCTCTTCTTGAAACACTAAAAGAAGGCGACACCATCCTTGATGTCTGCGGACCTCTCGGAAAGCCCACTCACATTGAAAAGTGCGGTACGGTCATCTGTGTCGGCGGCGGAACCGGAATTGCCGCAATGCACCATATTGCAAAAGGGCATCACAGAGCCGGCAACCACGTTGTCGCCATTGTCGGAGCACGCAGCAAAGACCTGCTCCTGTTCTGTGACGAACTGGGTGGATTCTGTCCTGAACTTCTGATCGCAACAGATGATGGAAGTACCGGACATAAGGGATTCGTCACCGAGGTTCTCCGTGATCGTCTGGAAAAAGACAAAAACGTAACCGAAGTCGTCGCCATCGGCCCTGTGCCTATGATGGAAGCCGTCGCTAAAGTCACAAAACCTTTCGGAGTCAGGACAGTAGTAAGTCTTAACTCTATTATGGTTGACGGCGTAGGTATGTGTGGAGCTTGCCGCTGCAACGTAGGGGGAGAAACCCGCTTTGCATGTGTAGACGGCCCGGAATTCGACGGACACAAAGTAGATTTTAACGAACTTAGAATGCGCCTTGCCCAGTATAAAAACCAGGAAAACGAATCAATGGATTTGTTCAGGAGCGAGCATGGTAAATAAAAAAAAGTTCAATCCGATCCGTACCCCAATGCCGGAACAGCCAGCGGATGTACGTAACAAAAACTTCAAAGAAGTCGCGCTGGGTTACACCCGCGAACAGGCTATCGAAGAAGCAAGCCGCTGCATCCAGTGTAAAGTACCTCTTTGCCAGAAAGGCTGTCCTGTTGAAATCGACATCAAAAGCTTCATTGGGCATCTGGCCGCGGGGGATATTCCTTCCGCATATAAAGTACTCAAGCAGACCAATGCCCTGCCGGCAGTCTGCGGACGAGTCTGTCCTCAGGAAACTCAGTGTGAAGGTTCCTGTATTCTCGGCAAAAAACATGAACCTGTCGCAATCGGCCGCCTCGAAAGATTTGTTGCCGACACTTTCGACAGTGACTCCGCATGTGAAATGATCACCGGCGACACCGCATGTAGTCTGCCGAATGAACACGTTAAAGTTGCATGTATCGGCTCAGGGCCTTCCAGCCTTACCGTTGCCGGTTACCTCGCGGCTCGCGGCGTGCCTGTAACAGTATATGAAGCTTTGCATGAAATAGGTGGAGTTCTTGTTTATGGAATTCCCGAATTCAGACTCCCGAAAGCTGTTGTTGCCCGCGAAGTCGGAGCACTTTGGGCCAAGGGCGTAACCTTCCTTCCCAATTGGGTCGGCGGCAAAACCATTACTATTCAAGACCTTATTGATGACGGCTTCGATGCTGTCTTCATCGGTGTCGGAGCAGGCCTCCCCTGGTTCCTCAACATCCCCGGTGAAAACCTCGTCGGCGTTTACTCTTCTAACGAGTACCTGACCCGCATCAACCTAGGCCGCGCATACGACTTCCCGAACTACGACACACCTGCTCCAAGACCGCGCAATGTCGCAGTCATCGGCGGCGGAAACGTTGCTATGGACGCAGCCCGCACAGCCCTCAGGTTAGGCGCGGAAAATGTATACATTACCTATCGTCGTACTCAGGATGAAATGCCTGCCAGACTTGAAGAACTTCATCACGCAATTGAAGAAGGTGTTCAGCTTGAGCTGCTCACATCTCCTATAGCCATAAATGGTGATGAAAATTCACACGTGAAGTCCATGACCTTACAGGTAATGGAACTCGGTGAGCCTGACGATTCCGGCCGCCGTAGACCTGTAGCGGTTGAAGGCAAGACCAGAGAACTCGAAGTCGACATGGTTATCCTTGCAGTCGGAACCGGAGCCAACCCAGTGCTTCTCGAAGCAACTCCGGGCCTCAATCTCAGCAAATGGGGCTACATCGAAGCGAATCCTGAAACAGGTGAAACTTCTATTCCCAATGTTTTTGCCGGAGGCGACATCGTCGGAGGTTCAGCAACTGTAATCTCCGCCATGGGCGCAGGTAGAAAAGCGGCTAAAACAATTGCCGAACGATTAAAAGTTGAATTCTAGGTGAATTAGAAAGTAATTCAAAAGTCCCCGCCAGTGATCTGACGGGGACTTTTTTTGTGACTATATTAATAACATTGCCGGAAGTTAAAACTTCCTTTAATTCTTTATCAGATTCAACAAACCTGCACCTGTTAAAATATAAAGAACTCTTATGACTATAGATAAATTCGACTTTGATGCAACCTTGCTGACCATAAATTTTGCCACCCGGCTTTTGGCAATGGAACTGGACAAAGACACTCTTCTGGACCGCATTCTGGAAACGTTCTGTGACATGGGTTCGTGCAAAGACGCCGCTATAATGACATATAATAGTGAAGGTAACCTGATAGTAGCGGCTGCATCTCTTAATCATGAAAGAACTTTTCCTAACGAAAAAGTTCCCATGACCAAAGCAATGGAAGAAGCAGCACAAAGCCGCTCCCCAGTAGCCAGACCAAAATGCAAAGACTCATTTTACCCACTGCCCGGTGACGACTGCGAAGCATGTAACGGAACATGTCTATGTCTTCCACTGGTCGGGTCACGCGACCTTGTTAAAGGTTTTGTCACGCTGCATCGCGAAAATGACAAACCGTGGTCAATATCCGAACTGTTTCAACTCGGCATAATTTCAACAGTTGCCGCCATAGCATACGAGAACTCTGAACTTTTCAGACAGACAATAAAAGATAGCCTTACCGGTTTATATATGCGCCGCTACCTCTTCATAAGACTCGAAGAGGAAACCCAGAGAATTAAACGCAGGGGCGGAGATCTTTCCGTAATAATGGTGGATATTGATCATTTCAAACTTATCAATGATTCTTACGGACATGCCGCAGGTGATGAAGCTTTGAAACAAGTTGCCAATGTTCTTCTCCAGAATTCCAGACGAGGAGCAGATATCGTATGCAGATACGGCGGGGAAGAATTTGCAGTACTTATGCCCGGCTCCAAAAAAGAAGATGCCATGGTAGTAGCGGAGCGCATGCGGGCAGGATGCGAGGAAGCTAAACTATTAACTTCCGGCGGTGAAATTAAAATCACCTTGAGCGCAGGAGTAGCCAACTTAGACGAGTGCGATTTGATTTCCGGTGACACTATGATGAAAATTGCGGATAAACGGTTGTACGTTGCTAAGAAATCCGGGCGGAACCGGGTGATTTTTGAAGGATGATACTGATAAATTGCGGATTGAGTGCCTACCTAGAAAACTTTTTTAAAGCTTTTGGATATCTTTAAGCTTGATGACTGTTCGCCCTTCTGGTTTTAATATTTCAAAATTATCGGCCCAATATTTACGAATCAATTTATCAAGAAGTCCCGAACACTTTGCACATAGAAGAGCTTCTTCAATAATTGGTTTCAAATGTGCTTTTTTGGGGCTTAAATAAAAAACAACATCTCGATTATATTCAAGAAGTAAATGAGGCTCGATCACCAGCACGTCATGAGCCTTAACGTCATCGATGACCTCATTAAACCCACGGGAAAAATAATCCAGACCGCGCGATCTCATCGCTATCATATTATAAAGACATCTCCAGTTCGCGACTTCTTGACACGGCAATTTATTTTCCTTCCAAACACCTGCATCGAAGCAATTAGAACCGAGTCCCCCGACTTTATTTAATTTACAAAAATCTTGCAGTGTTTTGACGTCTTTGTAGGCATTCAAATCTTCAGCAGGAACTAATAGTACTCTTTTTCCAAACAGTCCGTTCGTAAGCGGAACCGGAATAGGAATATACATCTTATCCAGCTCAGGAGTTCTGACAAGCCATAGAATATCAAGACAGCCACGGCCAAGCATTCTTAGCTCGCGTAAATGAGGAAGATCAACAACCCCTTCTATAACAACTTCATGCCCTGCGTCAGTCAACGCTGTTTCAATCAATTCGTAATAATATTCATGAAAACCCTCCGAATAAGAAGGCATCCGTAAAGATATTTTATCCGCGCTGCAATCTACCGGCAAACAAAATATTAAAACAAAAACAATAGACAACAAAACTATTTTATTCATAAAAATTATTTTTAAACATGCGTGAATGTTAATATTTATATAAATTGAATCTAAACATATATTATGCTCAAGACCTTCAAGGGGGGGGGGGCAAGCGATCACTTAAAAAAACAACCGCATTTATGCGCCTTAATATCAACTAGTCAGCCAAAGACATTCAAAACCTAAAAACACTTTATTAAAAGAATAACCCTTGGTATAAAAAAAATATTAAATAGTCAACATTCTATTTTATTTACAAAAATATATTATTTCCTCTTTTTGACTTTGAATGATTAGTTTGAATCCAATTCCAATTAGCGTTATAGAATATTAAGTTCATGAATCTTCACTCCATGGAGGGAGCGGATGCAGGCTTCACAGGATCACATTAAAAATCTCGCAGAACAAGAAAAGAAATACGCTCATGGCGGCAACATCAAAAAACTTGCTGCACGGGCAGGATGTCCTTCGTCCGAACTTCTTGATTTTTCCGCAAATATAAATCCTCTAGGCCCACCGCCATGGTTGCAGCAGGTCATAGTCAACGCCCTTGATGAGGTAGATCGTTACCCTGATCCTGAAAGCGCAGAACTGACTCTTGCCGCCTGTCAGAAGCATTCCGTATGGCCCACCGAATGTATCGCCGGGAACGGAGCTTCCGAACTGATCAGCGCCATTACGCGTCTAGGTGGATTCAAACGCGCTGTAATTCCTGTTCCCTGCTATGTAGATTATGAGCGTTCCTGCTTAGTCGCCGGTCTTAAAACCGAACAGATTCCGCTTGATCCGCAAAATGGATTTGCGCCCGATTTCGATACTCTTTCATCCTTCCTTTCTGCATCCCCTGCGCTGGTCTTTCTGGCGCAGCCCAATAATCCGACAGGTACGGCCTTTGATCCTGAAGATCTAAAAAAACTTGCGCGCAAGCATCCTGATTCACGCTTTATTGTTGACGAATCCTTCGCCGACTTTATTCCAAATCTCGAAAGACTCACGGGCAAACGTCCACCCAATGTCATTACACTTTTATCGCTGACTAAGTTTTACGCCATTCCGGGACTGCGGCTCGGCCTTGCATTTGCTTCGCCGGACATCATCATGGCACTGAAAAACATACTGCCCTGCTGGTCCGTAAACCTCTTCGCTCAGAAAGTAGGGGTAAGATGTATACTAGATGAGGATTATGCTCGCAAAACTATCGAAACAACGACCCGTCTACGTGAAGAATTAGTTCAAGGCATCGCAAAAATTCCGGGAATCCGAACTTTACCAGCTCAAGCAAACTTTATGCTCTGTCAGGTTCAACGCGTCGGCATGGATGCAACAGGACTCATTGAACATCTTCTGAAAAATAACATTGCCGTACGCCACTGCGACAATTTCGACGGACTAGATTCAACATATTTCCGTATAGCGGTCAGGACAGCTGAGGAAAACAACAAATTTGTCGACGGTTTGCGCTCCTTTACAGGCATGGAAGTAGCAACCTCGCTCAAACCGAAAAAAACACCGGCGCTGATGATTCAGGGCACCTGTTCCAATGCGGGAAAATCTATTCTTACGGCTGCATTTTGCAGAATTTTTCTACAGGACGGCTACAAAGTCGCACCTTTTAAAGCTCAGAACATGTCTCTCAATTCCTACGTCACTGACGAAGGGTTAGAAATGGGACGTGCGCAGGTGACACAGGCAGCAGCATGCAAACAGACTCCCGATGTCCGCATGAATCCTGTCCTGATCAAACCGAACAGCGACACAGGATCACAGATTATCGTCATGGGTAAACCTGTCGGAAACATGAAAGTTCTGGACTACGTAAAGTACAAACCCACAGCTTTTGAAGCGGTAAAAAATGCTTACGATTCCTTAAGCACGGACCGCGACATCATGGTTATTGAAGGAGCCGGAAGTCCTGCGGAAATCAATCTCAAACAGCACGATATCGTGAATATGGCTATGGCGGATTATGCCGAGGCCAAGGTTATCATTACCGGAGATATTGATCGGGGCGGAGTGTTTGCCTCACTTGCCGGGACCATGGATTTAATCGATGCTCATGAACGCAAAATGGTTTGCGGGTTCCTGCTCAATAAATTCAGAGGAGACGCATCACTACTCACTCCCGCACTGGATTTCACCTTCGACAGGACCGGAAAACCCGTGCTCGGAGTTATCCCGCACATTGATCATTTAGGATTGCCTGATGAAGACTCCGTTTCATTCAAACAGGATCTGAGTAAGTCCGGCAGCAAGGGAAAACGTAACGACAGCGTTGATATCGTCTGCATAGACCTGCCGCGCATCTCAAATTTCACGGACCTCGACGCGCTGAAAGGCGAGCCGGATGTAAACTTACGAATCATAGACAACCCCAAGAACATCGGCACCCCTGATGCGATCATTATCCCCGGAAGCAAAAGCACCCTCTCGGACCTCGCACATATTCGAGCAAGCGGAATGGCGCAGGCTGTCTTAGATCTCAAAGGCAAAGCTACTATTATAGGCATTTGCGGTGGACTTCAAATGCTGGGTCAATACGTCAACGACCCGGACGGGATAGAATCACAGGACGGGTCAGCGGAAGGCTTAGGGCTGTTACCCCTCCAAACCACTCTGGCACAGGAAAAGACTCTGACCCGCACAAGCGGAACTCACGGGTTGAGCAAAATGGATGTCAGCGGATATGAAATCCATCACGGCAAAACCGAACCGCTAATGCCCACAGTCCGCGCCATGATAGTTCCAAAAGGGTCGACCGGAGCAGTACCTATCTCTAGAGTTTTAGGGTTCGGATTAAAATCAGGAATGATATGGGGAACCTACCTGCACGGAATTTTCGATGCAGACGGATTCAGGCGCTGGTTTATCGATTCACTGCGCGAGAAAAAAGGACTGCCCAAGCTTGAAACAATCCAAACCACCTTCGGAATGGAAGACGAGTTGGACAGATTAGCTAAAATAGTGCGGGAGAATGTTGATATGAAAGCAGTCTATAACGCGCTTGGAATGTAAAAACTAAGAACGGCTCTTTGATGACAGAAGAACAGCTTTCTCGATGAAGTTTTCTAAAGCTGCCACAGCCTCGCTGCCATCATAACAAAGCTCGACGCGTTCCCGAATAAGACTCGACATTTCGAGACGATAGTTTTGATCAAGCCCGAGATGCACAGCTTTCTCTACATAATCTTCGGCAGACGAAGCTATAAGCTCTTTTAATCCCATAAGAGTGAGAAACGCCGCCGTATGCCGCCCACGCATAAGCGCACCCGGCAGAGTAACCGCCACGACATTCTTGAGCATAGTCTCAAGGCTTGAATTACAGCCCGACCAGCCGAAAGAATCAAGAAAAACGTCCCCTAATCCGACCAACGCCTGAAAACGCGGACCCGGCATAGAAGGAATAAATATCAGACGTTCCCGCGGCTCAAGTCCTGCTGCGCTGAATGCCTTTTCAAGACGCGCACGAAACTTACGGTTAAGGTGTCCGGCGCCGCTGTTTTCAATAAACACAAAGCGCCCATCCGGCACACGTCCGGCTATTTCTGCAAAAACAGCATCCTGCTGTGGCAGATATTTATAAAGAGTTTGCAGACACAAATAGACCACGTCATTCTCAGAAAGACCAAAATCCGCGCGACTTTCTCCGCTTGAATACGGCAAAGAAGAAATATAATCCACCCCCAGCCCCGGCAGACTGACAAGTTTCTCGCTGTAATGTTCCTGAGCGTCCGAAGGTTCCATAAGATCGCTGGAAAGAAAATAATCTATACTATCAAGCCCGCTGGTTTCAGGATGTCCCCATGACGCGCATTGAACCGGAGCCAGTCGCAAACACGCCGACTTCGCACAAAGCGGGTCCATTCCCAGTTCTGGATAAATAAGGATATGAGGTTCATCACTGCGGACAGCTTCAGCCAGAGCGGGAAGGGTTGTCAGATTCTCCCTGAAACTGTCGAAAGTACGCTGCGCAACGTCCGTTTCATTGTCCACAAGACCGGAAGTGCTATAGCCTATTACCTCGAACCACTCGCGATCAAGACCCGAAACCCAGCCCTTAACGGGCATTTTCCATACGGAATGGTTCCTGAAATGTCCCGAAACAAAGCCCACCCGTATGCGTCCCCCTTCTTTCGGCTTCAAAGGGAAAGATTCGGCAGCCTTCGTTGCTATTTCTGAAAAAGTTGAATTAACGGCTCTGGAGATTACAGCTCCATAAGTTTTCATCAACTCACGGTCACACCGCCCCTGGTAAGGAAGGTAGTAAGGCTGAAGTTTACCCACGGCATCAGCCAGTTTAGCCAAGACGGTAGAAGTCGCATCAGAACTTGCAAGGGAAAGATCATTCAAATCGTGCTTATACTTTTCGCGGCAAATCTCAATTTCTTCATTGCTCTCATAAAAGAAAGGGATACGGCTCATGCACAAATAAAGTTTAAGATACAAATCATCAGGAGCAAGGGCTACAGCGCGTTCAAAATAGCCAGAGGATTTAAGGCTATCCCCTGATTCCTTGGCAGAAACGCCTAAATTTACTAATACGGAAACATGATTCGGGTCAATTTCAAGGCAACGCTTAAATTCTTTTTCGGCCTGCCCATACTTACCGAGCACCTTTAAAACGGCCCCAAGATTATTACGAGTACTGACATTAACAGGATCACGCTCCAAGACCTCGCGATAACGCAACACAGCTTCCTCATTACGTCCCATAAGATGCAAGATGTCGCCAAGTCGCGACAGATATATATGATTAGCGGGGGCAATTTTCATAGCTCGCAAACAGTGAGGAAAAGCTTGTTCCGGTTTGTTCAAACGCGCCAGAATATCACAAAGCCCGAAATGCCCCGCCGGATTCTGAGGAGCAGATACAATCAATTCCTGACAGGCAGCCAAAGCTTTATCATCCTGCCCCAGCTTGCGTAAAAGCTGAATCAGAGCTTCCAAAGCGTCAGAACGAAGCTCCGCTGTTTGAACTGAAATTTTAAAAAAGCGCACAGCCTCATCCAGCCGACCAAGCGCCATAAGAACCGTCCCCGCATTGAAAGCAGCGAATCCGTCATCCGGCTGTATAACTAAAGCCCGTTCAAAAGCCGTAAAAGCTTCCGAAGGGTGACCTGTATTTTTTAGAGAAACCCCGAGAGAATTAAATATATCAGCATCATTCGGGATAAGAATGGAAGAGCGTGTAAGAGAATCTACGGCAGCAACATGATCCCCACGCTTTTGAGCGCACAGCCCCAGCATAAAAAGTGAAACAGCATGATCAGGATCGAGCTTTACCACCCGCCCCCAAAGAGCCTCGGCAGCAGCAACCCGCCCGGCAGAAAAAAGCGCATAAGCTCGATCTGAAATGAGCTTCAGTTCCTCGCGTAACTGTCCTTTTTCATCTGCGTCCACGGGGGCTCCTGTGTGTTAAATAGCTGGGAAAATTCTATTTATTAATTTCAGTGCAAGCAAAAGGATTGTGGCTATGTAGTATTTTTATGTTCTTTAATTTATGTATAAAATGGTTGCTATGGGTTAAGATTGTAAGTGGTTTTTATTGATATTTAGGTGGTAGATGAAACGGCCTTTTCTTTTGCTGCTTTTAGATTAATCAGTGAGCCATCAATATATTCCAACATCATGGTAAAATAAATTGAGCTCAATTCTTTTTCCCATTTTTTTGATTCTTTTTCTATCTCAATTCGTAATTTTTCAAGCCATTCTGCTTCTTCGACAAGAGCAGATGCGTGAAGAGGCTCATACCGTAAAGAGAGCGCACTCTTAACAGTCCTTTTACCTGCATTGCTTAGCTCAGCAAAACTCTTAGCAAACTTGGCTGGCGAAATATATTTTAATACGGCTTTATCATAAAAAAGACTATCTCCAGAATTATTATGAATAATTTGCCGTCCAAATTCATCAGGATCTTTAGACATTAACACCAACAAATCTTTTGACTCTTCTTCTAAAAAAGACTTCTTGTCGACTAGAAGCTGGTCTTTAATATAATTTTGTAAACTTCTAAATAAAGGATTTTCGGAACAAGAATACCCGAGTCCATCCCACCCAGTATCAATACGAAGAGTAGCATATTCATTACTCAAAACTTCTTCGGTATACAAAAGTCCCCTTTCTAATAAGATATCAACATTCTTCTTTGCTTGTTCAAAAAGCTCCTGCTTATCCATATCTATAAGACTTTGCTTCCTTAACCTTAAAAGAATACCAAAAACATGAAGGAGAATTTGAAACCGCTCAAAATCACAAGTTTTAAATTGATTTAAAATAATATTTTTAAGTTCTCGAAACTTATCATCTTCAAGATAATAATAATTCCAAAGTTTTTTCCATTCGGGAGTTGATTCATCATAAAAATAAGGAGAATTTAAAATAGATTGCTCAATTTCAAATTTTGACACATTTCCTTCACAAAAAAGCAAACAAGTCCATACCTTATGACTAAGGAGAATGGACCTAGCATCAACACATGAATATTTACTCAAATTTAATTTTGCTTCATCAGTATTATTCTCTTTCTGTGTTGCTTCCAAAATATAGTCCGTTATAAGCCCAGTTGAGCTTAATTCCCCCTTTCGTGCTTCAATAGTATAAATCAAAAACAATTTAAGAATATGACTGAGAAAATCTTTATTACCTACAATTGTAGCATTACCGGATAACGAACTCACAAATAAAGAATAATCCCAAAGCCCACGCTTTATATGGCGCAAATTATTATAGCCAGATTCGATAAAAATAATTTCTATTGTTTCAATATTATCACGGCATATTTCTTTGCTTTTTTCATGCTCAATTTCTTCAATAAAGGAATTTATTGCGGCAGTTGCATCAGGTTCAACTATAAAACTTTTACCTACTAGCTTTTCTTTAATTTCGGAATAACAACGCTTCGATCTCTTATCCCCGTCTGCATCCCATCTGCCAGCTAATTCTTCCTCATAACAAATCAGTACTGCTTTATGCCCGTTCTCAATCAAATAATTGATATGCCCAAACAAAGACATTGCATCAATATGACATCGTTCAATATCATCAAAAATTAAAACATACTTTTCAGGATTTGTTTCTTTTTTAGGGAACAACTCAGAGAATTCATTAAGACCTAGACTAAGACCTCCACGGAGTAGAGCATTTGCAGCAACTTTACTGGCAATCATACCTTTTGAAAACAATTTAGGATGAGCCAACCTGAAAACTTCATTATCTATTTCTTCAACAGACTTAAAACCGTATAAACTCACATGAAGAAATTGTATTGCCTTTCCCTGAGATTTGACAAACTCCTTAATAAACCAAGTCTTCCCCGACCCCCACGGCCCATTGAGCATAACCGCATGATCTGGACTCTTCTTAGAGTTCACATAGTATTGAAGATAATCGGTAATATGCTGATTCAACATTTAAGGAATCCTTTCTTCGCCAGACTGCGAAGACTTAAATTTAAAAACCTACAACCCAAAAAACTCATAAGCATTCTTAGCGCAAACTCCCCACAACTCGTTCACGTCCATGCCTTTCAGCTCCGCGACTTTTGCCGCAGTGAAGGCCACGTATGCAGGCTCATTGCGTTTACCTCGCCATGGTTCAGGGGTGAGGAACGGGCAATCTGTTTCAAATACCATTCTTTCTGCCGGAATATACTTCACGGCCTCCTGCGCCTCTTCATTTTTCTTGTAAGTGACCGGACCGGGAATGGAGAGATACCAGCCGTTATCGAGAATTCTTTTCGCTGTCGCCACATCCGAACCGAAGCAGTGCCAGAGCAGAGGCTTGCCGGACCAGCCGAAATCTTCCAGAACTTCAAGAGTCTTTTCATGCGCATCGCGGCTATGAATGACAACGGGAACATCAAGCTCATCCGCAAGTTCAAGCTGAGTGCGAAAAACTTTCTCCTGAACATCAGCGGGAACGCGGTCCCAATAAAAATCCAGCCCGATTTCGCCTAGCGCTTTTAAACGGCTGTCCGACTTAAAAGCATTTCGCATGGCCTGAGTATCAGCGTCTGTATACTGGTCGGCATTATTCGGATGAACTCCCAGCAGGAAAAAGACTTCAGGATAAGCATCGAAAAGACTGCGGTTCGCTTCATAAGCCTGCGGCCCCAGAAAGACATTACCTATCTTCGCAATTCCGCATTCTCCGGCTCTTGCCATAACTTCGGGCAAGTCTTCTTTAAAATCTTCCAGATCAAGGTGGGCATGAGTTTCAACGCCCGGAACATTAATGCCGACAGTCTGCGGCAGGGGTCTTACTTTATTCTTTTTTTTAGACATATTCTTCTAATATTAACTTTGAAAATTATCCCATATTTCGCGAACCGTTTCAGCCTGAATATCCAGCGTATAGGAACGGACGGTTTGTTGCCCTGCCGCCAGTGCGCTGTCAAGAGAGGGACCACCTTCACGCCATAAATTAAGCGCCTTTTCCAGATTCAAAGCAGCATCCAGCACGTCAGCATCAGCAGACCAGAATCCATTGCCGGACCATTCAACATCACGCAGCGGCCACCACGGTTTGAAAACAGCGCCTTCAAGCTGACGCATGTAATCCCACCCTCCGAAACCGGAAAAGCCTACGGGAATACAACCGGACGCCAGAGCTTCAAGCGGAGGAAGCGGACATCCTTCGGGAAATCCGGTCACCAGAAAGATATGACTGGTACGTAAAGCCTGAGCCACACCCTGTGCATCCATGTTGGCAATTTCGATCCAGCGGATATCGCAATTCGGATTACGGGCCTCAAAGATAGACTTGATCTGACTAACCAGCGCTTTGTTTTTGCGAGGCATGTAGGCAATTCGTAACGGACCGTCAGCCATGCTTTCAGATGGATAAAAAAGATTTGTATCTATAGCGGGCCTGAGTATGGGCGAAACTGTTCCCAAAGTTTGCTGCATAAACCACTCGACAGGATGCGATACAGCCAAAAATGAAACAGGTAGATTCCGCCATGAAACGCCTTCCGGCAGAGATGAAAAAAGATATGCCCAGTTCTGACAGTAAACAACGCACTTGGCCCCGGCATTAAGGCCCGGGGCAAGACTGTTCACCCATCCTTCGGGCACAAGCCAGAGATCTCCCTTGCCGAGTTTTACGTCATCCCACATGACAGGCTCAGGATCTCCTTCCAATAGAGGAGGCATCCAACTGCCGGATTCACGCAAAACAAGACGCACATTCCTTCCCTGACGGGCAAGGATAGAGGCTATCTGACAAAAAACAGTGATGCCACCGGTAGGCTTTCGGACAGGCGGTATAAATATATATGTATTCATAGTTTTTCCATGCCCGAACATAACCCCAAAAATAAGGATTTGAAAAGTACGAACTATGTACAATCCAGAGCAACCGGTTCGCGATAAATAAACCATTTTTCCTTAATCAGAAAGATGACTTCCTAACGCAAGACATGTTACCTAGTCTCTGTGAAAAACGAAAACTCATATCTTGTCAGCGGACTTCTAAATCAGCAATTCCTTCTGCCGGACCTCCTCGATGAGATTCCTGTGGGCATTGCGATTCTTGACGTCAACGGCAAGATCAAAATAGTAAACCACACATGGCAAACCATAACCGGGGCTGAGCCGGGCTCAATAACCGGACTCAAATGTATGCTAGGCCTCCGGTGCGATTACTGTTTCAAAGGCTGCCCGATAATGTCGGGCAAAACAGATTTCGACGCAATTGCAACTGATGCCGATATTATTGACAGGTCACGTATCAAAATTCCTATCAGGCTGACCATATCCCCCCTTTTTTCAAACGACAAAAAACTCTCGGGATTTGTAGAAACAATTCAAGATATCCGGCAGGTTGCAGAACTGAGCAGCAGTGCCAGCAAGGCATATTCACTCGGGGGACTCGTCGGCACAAGTCCGCAAATGGTAAAAGTTTTCAGCATGATTCCGAGCATCGCGGGTACGGATTCATCTGTTCTTATCACCGGAGAAACAGGTACAGGAAAAGACGTGCTTGCCGAAGCTCTGCACAATGCATCAGATCGCGCAGGCTCTCCGTTTATTAAAGTTAACTGCGGAGCTTTGCCGGAAACACTGCTTGAATCAGAACTGTTCGGACACGTCAAAGGAGCTTTTACCGGAGCACATGAAAATCGGCCCGGACGTATCAAATTGGCTCACAACGGTTCATTTTTTCTAACAGAAATAGGCGACCTGCCTCTGGCACTTCAAGTCAAACTGTTATCTTTTCTAGATGATAAAGAAATTTACCCACTGGGAAGCTCAAAAGGATTTAAAGCAAACGTACGGATAATTGTCGCGACCCACCGGGATTTGAAACAGATGGTCCTCGACAAAACTTTCCGCGCAGACCTGCTTTTCAGACTCAATGTGGTTCACCTCCATCTACCACCTCTTAGAGAACGCGGAGAAGATATTCTTCTGCTTAAAAACCATTTCCTGAAAGAATACTGCACAAAATTTAACAAAAAAATCAGAGGATTTACAAAAAAAGCTGCAAAAATACTTCTGGGATATCACTTTCCGGGCAATGTCCGAGAACTGCGGAATGTTGTTGAATATGCTGTAAACTTCTGCGATCGGGATTGCATCGGGGCAGAACACCTTCCAGCCTATCTCACCGAACAGGATATTTTGCGCCCTGTAATAGAATCGGCAAAAGTATCTTCAGAACTCCCCCCTCAAAAAGAATATAGCCCTGCCGAGAGCTGGGACCATGCGGAAAAAAGAATGATTATCGAGGCCTTGATTAAAAATGGTGGACGGAAAGCCGATGCAGCCAAATCCCTTGGCTGGAGCAGGTCCACATTCTGGCGAAAAATGAACAAACACGCCATTAACGGGTAAGCTGATGGATATAAAACTGCTCATTCCACTGTTCAATGACGAAGTAGCCCCGCGCTTTGATCTGGCTACAGATGTTTTATTGGTAAAAATCAGGTCCACAGGTGAATACGACGAACGAATTGTTGTCCTTCCTCAAGCTTCTGCCGATGACCTGTGCGCTCTTGCAACCTCTGATAATGCCCACACTATCATCTGCGGAGGAATCGACAACGAACACTATCAGTACCTTATCTGGAAAGGCATTAAAGTGCTCGACAATGTAATCGGTCCGGTAAAAATTATACTGAAAGCCCACAAAGCCGGGACTATCACAGCAGGATCTAATTTTTATTCTTTCTAAACATCATCCTCTCTAACTACCTATATCTTCGATAATATTTTCACGCCTAAAACTGTTATGTTTCTTTTTGTTTCAAAAAGAGTCACTTGCAATGAGTCATAATGCTTCAAAGCGTTTCAGCAAAAGATAATTAAATTTCTTCCGCCACACTTAAGAACCTGTTATACATTGCTTATTTTCTTATGGCATACAGAATGCTTTTATAACGCGAACGTTGCAAAAGCCGAATCCCCGGTGAGCAGCTAAAACCAACATTCGGCCAAATGAAAATAATGATTGTTGAAAGTGATACAGAATTTCGCGAACACTTAGTTCAGAGACTCGCAAGTGAGGGGCTTAGCTCTCTCGATTCCGGCAATCTGAATGAAGCCGAGCAGCTTGTAAAAAAACATAAGGTGCAGGCAATCGTCTTGGGTTTGTCCGGTTTTGGAAGAAGTTCGCTTTCATTCATGAAAAACATTTCAACGATTGTTCCTGACTTAAAAGTTATTTTAATTAATCGGCACAACAAGATTCCGCTATCAATTGAAGCTATGAATCTGGGGGCATGTGCTGAAATTCCAGTTCCTGTCGACATTGCAGTGTTAGTGAAAACACTACAGTCCGCCACTGCTGAAAATCAGCAGCAAAAAGACGGTTAGCTCGACTGAACAACCGATACAGGGGGTAAGCATGGAAAATTTTAGAGTAAAAGATCTCATGATTCCGGTAAAGGAATACAGCCGGATCAAAAAAAGCACGACAGTTTCTCAGGCAATGCTAAAATTGGTCAAAGAGGGGACGGATAAAAACTTACCACACCCTCATCGCGACCTTTTGGTAGAAGACGAAACAGGGAAGATAATCGGAAAAGTTACAATACTTGATATCTTCTCCCATATGGAACCAGCATATTTCAAAGTTCTTGAGAAGAACCCAAAGGCTTTTCTGGACAAAAGTTATGTGCAAAAAGTTTTTAAAGACTTTAATCTCTGGTCTGAGCCGCTTAAAAATCTTTGCAGAAACATCAGCAAAGTCAAAATCGAAGACATTATGTACACACCTAATCAGAATGAATTCATAAGCGAAGAAGATAATCTGGACAAGCCGCTTCACGCTTATATAACAGGCATTCATCAGCCTATTCTGGTTCAAAAAGACGGAGAAGTTACAGGAGTTCTTCGTCTGGGTGATGTCTTTGAAAAAGTGCGGGACTCAATTCTCTCTTGCGAAATTGCAACTACGGATAAGATCAAGGAGTAATTAGATATGAGCGCTGCAACTCTATCACAACCAAAGTCTTTTGATTTTAAAAGACTTATATTCATGATGCTCGGAGTAACGCTGTTCGCAGTGGTTTACTACTGTCCTGCATGGCCCGATGCAATTGACCCCATGGGCGAACACTTTATTCTCTCCCAACAAGCTAAAGGAGCAATCGGGGTTTTCCTTCTGGCGGGTACCTGGTGGGTCTTTGAAGTTGTACCTATCGGTGTAACATCACTGGCAATCGGCGTATTACAGGCTATGTTCTTTATCCGCCCTGCCAAAGTCGCATTTAAAGATTTCATGGACCCCTCGGTTCTTTTTATCTTTGCGTCCATAATGATCGGACTTGTTTTTACCAAAACCGGACTGACCAAACGTCTTGCATATAAGATGCTGATGGTTGTCGGAGAAAAAACAAAAAATATATATCTAGGTGTTTTTATTGTTACCGCCCTGCTGACCCATATCATGGCCCACACCGCGGTAGCTGCAACCATCTATCCACTTCTTTTAGCCATTTATGCATTATATGGTGAAGGCGATAAACCCACTAAATTCGGTAAAGGTCTCTTTATCGGCATGGCATATATCGCAGGTGCAGGTTCCATCGTAACACTTCTCGGTGCTGCCCGCGGAGCTGTTGCCATTGGTTTCTTTCAGGAAATTCTCGGAAAGGACATCACCTTCTTTGAACTGACATATTACATGGCACCGGTTGGCTGGATTATGGTCTTTCTGCTCTGGGGATTTTTTATGATCTTCCTCAAGCCTGAAAAAGCGACCATTCCCGGACTACGCGAAAAGGCCAGAGAACTGAATAAGCAAATGGGACCGCTCACCCGTGACGAAATCATGGCAGCAGTTCTTGTTGGTTCAGTAATCATTGTCATGAGTTTAAGATCATTTATTCCTGAACTTAAGGCGATTGATAAAACCGCACTCATCCTGGTTTCTTCAATCTCATTCTTCATCTTTAAAATCCTTGATATCAATGACCTCGAAGATATCCCATGGAATATTATTCTTCTCTTTGCAGGCGCAATGTCGATCGGCTTCTGCTTATGGGAAACTGGCGCTGCTAAATGGATGGCTGTTAACTGGCTGACAATTTTCCAGGACTCACACTGGTTCGTATTTGTCATGTCCATAGCGTTCTTCGTCCTGATGATGACCAACTTTATCATGAACGTAGCCGCAATTGCCATATCACTGCCGGTTGCACTGGTTATTGCTCCTTACCTCGGAGTTGCTCCTGAAGTAATTCTTTTCGTAGCACTCGTTGTTGCGGGTATGCCGTTCCTGCTTCTGGTAGGGGCTGCGCCTAACGCCATTGCCTACGATTCAGGACAGTTCACTCCCGGAGAATTCTTCTTATACGGAATTCCAGCCAGTATAATGTTGCTGGTGGTGGTAGCTTTTGCAGTTCTTGTTCTTTGGCCTATGATGGGCATGCCTGTGACCTTGCCCGGCTAATAATATCAAGGTATAGGGATTGATCACAATGGAGTCTGGGCGGTTCAGAGATGTTCTGAAACCGCCCGACTTTGTATCAACCCGTTCCGGTTTCCACCTACGACTTCCGGCACCCAAAAAAAAGCGAGAAAGGAATGAAACAACTTAATAAGCTAATTGATCATATTGTTAATCGCGTGAACATCAATCTTCGCGAACCTCTTGTTGATGTGGGACCTTTTATTAAGGACCTCATCCCTCGAAACAGTTTTGCCCTATACTATGCCTTCTACTCTTTAACAGCCACACACCCTCTGAAGTTTCATTTCAGACATTCCAGTGTGGGGGGAACTTATTTCCTCGGTAAATGCGTAGTTGACCATTCCATCCTTCATAAAAGCGATATTCGAGGAGATGAGCTGAAAAGGAAGGGACACGTGGTTGACTGTAACGGGCACAACATAAAGCTTCGTGACGATGAAGTTATTAACATCAGAGACAGCTTTCTCATGAAAACGCTGGTTCACAACAACTCGCATGACCCCGAAAATCTCGAAGTCTTCAAAATATCAAACACCGTTTCCCTACACTACGCGAATATTCACGGAACATCCGTTGAAGGTTGTTTCCTTGAACCTTTTTCAACCGTGGACTTATCAATCTGTCATGACTGCGCAATAGGTGCTTATTCCTATGTTCAAGCAGGCGAACTCTATCATAAGCGTATCCGCCCGGGACGCATATGGGTCAAAGCCGACGGAGCATTTGAATTCAACTACCAGTTCCCGACAGAAATTCTAGATAAGTATATCCGTATTGAAAAAAGCAGACCGAAAGGAATGTTCATGGACTTCTTTGACGAAAGAAAAGAAGACTTTATTCCTATTTATTCTGCTGTAAATCCGGAAAACATGATTGATATCCCTGAAGGGGCTTCTGTCAGCCCTTACGCGGTAATCAAAGGAACATGCAAAGTTGATAAAAATGTTCTTGTCGCTCAACGTGCTTACCTTGAGGATTCAACCCTCGGGCCGGGATCCAATGCACAGGAAAACTGTTATATAATCAATTCAGTTTATGATGGTGAAGACGTTACAGCGCATGGTGGAAAGGTCATATACACCCACCTACACCGTAATGTTTTTGTCGGATTCAACTCATTTTTGAACGGCAAAAAAGAATGTCAAATTGAAGTTGGAGCAGGATCAATCATCATGCCTCATACAATTATCGACACTCAAGAGACCGTCAAAATCCCTGATAACTGTCTTGTTTGGGGATATATCAGCAAACAAGAAGACCTTGAAATGCACTCTATTCCACTTACTGATTTCGCTGCTCTAAAAGGCCAGTTCCGTCTCGGTAACCTTACCTTTGAAGGTATCGGAGCAAAATTTGTTGATGGATTCAGACATCGTATTGAACATATCCTTGAATGCAATGGAGCCTTCTGGGACGGATCAGACGAAACAGCGGGCCATGCCCAACAAACTCAGGACATTTCTTTCAACATTCTTCAGCCTTATCCAGAAGGAGATTTGAAAGGACTTTACCCGGAACTGTCAATCGACCCGTTAGAGCCTAGTGAACTTTAATTTCAAAAGGGTTCTACTATAACGCGCTTATAAAAAGGCAAAAGGAGAATATCGTGCCCAAAACAATTTCGCAGGCACTGCAAAAAAACTTTCTTGGCAACTCGCCTGACTGGTACAAGCTTACCATCATAGGTTTTCTTGTTCTTAACCCCATTCTTCTGGCTGCTGTCGGCCCCTTCATTACCGGATGGGTTTTAATCGCTCAGTTCATTTTCACACTTGCAATGGCATTAAAATGCTACCCGCTACCCGCTAGTGGGCTGCTTGCCGTCGAGGCTGTTGCGCTGGGGCTGGCTTCCCCTCAGGCCGTTTATAACGAAACATTACATAACTTCCCGGTTATTCTTCTTTTGATGTTTATGGTTGCAGGTATCTACTTTATGAAGGATATGCTCCAGTACGCCTTCACAAAGATCCTTCTGCGCATCAAATCGAAAATCTTAATCTCATTATTGTTCTGTTTTTCAGGTGCATTCCTGTCCGCATTTCTCGACGCTTTGACTGTTACCGCAGTTCTTATCGCAGTTGGGTATGGATTTTATGGAATATACCACAAATTCGCATCAACAGGTCATTGCTCTCTGACAGATGACTCTCTTCTAAAGGGAGAATGCGTAAGTCACTTGGGAGAATTCAGAGGATTCTTAAGAAACCTTCTGATGCACGGTGCCGTAGGTACTGCTCTCGGTGGAGTTTGTACCATCGTCGGCGAACCTCAGAACCTGCTTATCGGGCATGTTATGGACTGGCAGTTCATTGAGTTCTTCGTAAGAACGGCCCCGGTATCCATGCCTGTTCTGGCTGTAGGATTGCTGACTTGTGTTATGCTCGAAGTAACCGGCATATTCGGATACGGCTTCAAACTTCCGGATAACGTTCGCGAAATACTCGAAGAAGAAGACCGGAAAAAAGACGAAAAGATGGGATTGAAACAAAAAGGTGCATTACTTATTCAGGCATGCGCAGCTGTATTCCTGATCTTTGCCCTTGCATTCCATCTTGCAGAAGTTGGTCTAATCGGCCTGACTGTTATTGTTGTTCTTACCGCTCTTAACGGCGTAACGGAAGAACACCGTATCGGTCATGCTTTTGAAGAAGCTCTTCCTTTTACCGCATTGCTGGTTGTATTCTTCGCAATCGTCGCGGTTATCCATGAGCAACATCTATTCTCACCGGTAATTCACTTCGTGCTTGGACTTGAAGGTAAAGTTCAGCTCGCAGCTTATTACTTAGCAAATGGTTTGCTCTCCATGATTTCGGACAACGTATTCGTTGCAACGGTATACATTTCTGAAACCAAAGCTGCATTCCTTAGCGGTGCCATCAACCAAGAACAGTTTGACCTGCTTGCAGTAACAATCAACACAGGAACAAACATCCCAAGTGTTGCTACTCCTAACGGACAGGCAGCATTCCTATTCCTGCTTACCTCCGCCATTGCGCCTCTTATCAGGCTCTCTTACGGTGAAATGGTTAAGCTCGCTTTCCCATATACCGTCACCATGTCACTGACCGGTCTGGCCGCAGTCTGGTGGTTATTGTAAAACGTTAACGTTTTACATTGCTTAAAAGTATAAAGCCCCTGTCGAATTTACATTCGACAGGGGCTTTTCTGTTCAAGTCTTTTAATCTAAACTTATCAATCCTGCATTCTTGCAATGGTCGTGTTCAACTCCTGCGCAAGAACTGTCATTCGACTTACTGCTTCAGCAGATTCAGTCATAGCCTGCGATGTTTCTCCGGCAATAGTATTAATCTGACTGGTTGAACGGCTGATTTCTTCACTTGCTGCCGACTGTTCTTCAGAAGCAGTTGCAATGCCGCGCACCTGATCACTTGTTTCAGATATACTAGTCACAATCTCTTTCAGAATCTCACCGGACTGATTCACCAGATCGGTAACTTCCAAAATAGATTCTGTAGATTTTTCAGCACTCGCTATATTCTTACGCGTGCTGTTCTGAATTTGAGAGATATAAGATCCAACTTCAGTTGTGGCTGTCATGGTTTTTTCTGCCAGCTTCCTTACTTCATCAGCAACAACTGCAAACCCGCGCCCGGCTTCTCCTGCTCTTGCTGCTTCGATAGCAGCATTCAAAGCAAGGAGATTTGTCTGATCGGCAATATCGGTGATCACACCCATAATATTTCCGATCCCTTCAGCCTGAATGCCGAGTTCGGCCATATCCTTTCTCAAAACTTCAGAAAGATCACGCACGTCAGTAATCGTTTTAACGGCCTTAACAACCATGTTTTCGCCATCAAGCGCTCTCTTCTGAGATTCATCAGCAAGATCCGCAGCGGTAGAAGCATTCTTGGCAACTTCAAAAACAGTTGAGTTCATTTCATCCATCGCGGTTGCAGCTTCGCTGGCCATAAAGCTCTGTTCTTCTGCCCCCTTACTGGACTGCTCTATCTGAGCAGACAAGGCTTCCGAAAAACTGGCAACCTGATTTGAAATGTCCGTGGCACTTGCCGCAGCTTCAGAAATCACAATATTTTTTTCTTCAATCATGCGCTGCTGTTTTTTGATACTGGTCATATCAACAATCATGGTGAATGTTCCAATCAACTGCCCGTCCAGATCAAACAAAGGAGTTGTATTCACCTGAATATTATGGGCAGTCCCGTCGGCAGCTTTGATATCTGCTTCTACATTAAAGAATGCCCTGTTCTCGGCGATAGCCTTGCCTGCAACTGTTTTTCGCGATGGGTCACGGTAAAGAACTTCACCAACGCTTTTACCCAGATAATCTTTTGGCGAACCAGGCTGACCTGCCAGATCAAGAAATTCCTGATTCAAAAAAAGAGCCTTTTCATGAGGATCTGCAACAATGCACGGGATAGTCATTCCCTTAAGGACCCCTTCAGAAAATCCAAGCTTGTTTTTAAGTTCGCCAACCATGTGCTTCACATTATTGGCAAGATCAAGAAGTTCACAGGTGAAAACGCCTTCAAGCTCAGCTTTAAAATTGCCCTGCCCTATTTCATGAGTAAAATCCCGGATCAAAGCCATGGGAGTAATAACCTGTTTACGGGTGGAAAAAATAATTACCCCCACCAAAAGAATTGTCATGACAAGACCCATAACAATTAAAATATTTCTCTCATGAATTGCGGCCTGTGTTAAATCTGAAACATACGCAGACATGCACACAACCCATCCAGTCAAGGGAACAACTCTGAAAGACTGAACTTTCTCTTTACCCTGCCAATCATAAGAAATAAACCCGCTATCAGATGCAATACTTTTCCTTACAAACTCATGTGACGACATATTTTTCCCAATAAGGGAATCATCTTTATGCCCGATGATAAGGCCATCCCCATCCAAAACATAAGCATACCCATTTTGGCCTATAGAAATATCATCAAGCAACTCATGGGAATATTTACCCCAATCCAGTCCAATAAAGAACCCTCCGAACAAACGTCCGGTCATATCTTTCAAAGGGGCAGCCATCATAACTACCTGTTTATTATCTTCTTTTGACTTAATAACATCTGAAATAGCTGAATCAGCACCGTCGAGAATCTTTCTAATATATTCTCTATCACCCACATTCAGTCCAGTAAGATCCTTACCGTTACTATTCAGGCCATAAAGGACCTTCCCCTTTTTATCAAAAGCAGCCATGGCAATCATGCCGCCATGATCCTGAATTCTAGCCCGCAAAGAATTGACCACGCCACCACGAACATAAGTATCAACAAACGCGCGACGATACTCTTGATTGTTAGTATATCCCTTGAGATCTAGTAACGAAAGATCTACAAAACGATCCGCTTCCTGAACTAACTTTTTATTCAGAATTTCCATATTCTGCTTTTGAATATCAAAAACAGCTGTATTGGTCATTGAACTGACAACGATAACAAACGCAGCAATGGACAATGCCACAATCCCTGTGATTAAAATCGAAAGTTTTGTATTAATACTTTTTACTTTCACAAGACTACCCCCTTTAAAAAGATTCAATCCTCACGGCTATCACACCTAGAAACGTCCCCCCCGACGTTAATATGCCCCAGTTACCACAATTAAGATTAGATAGTCGCAATTATACATTCAATAATGCATAATTATAACGTAAAATTCTTTTTTGAACGTTTTAACTTATCCGTTGAAACGCAATCAATTCAATTCCCACAAAAAAACCGCCTTGTTTCCACAAGGCGGTTCCTGATTTGATTAATGATAAATCTACTTCTGCTTATTATATTCCTCGAGCATTCCCGTAAGCCTACCTAAAAGTTCCCCTCGTTCCTGAGCAACTTTTTTCCACTTTTTCTTTTCGCTTTTTAAAGCTTCAATGGTTTGAAGAAGATCCTGTATTGTGTTCGCCGGATAACCATGCTTCGCAAAATTACCTTTACGAAGTTCTTCATCGTTTCGCTGGCGCAAGGCCCGAATCTGGCTGGAAGATAGTATCATAAATTAATAAGAGGTTATAATTTTACTGTTCACACATACAAATTACCTTCGCACGGGAACTTCTGCAAGGGATTGCAGAAAAAACATTTCATGCTCAATTATTAATAAAAAGGTCCGGAAGAGAACTCCCTTCCGGACCTGACGATCATTAATCTATTTAACAAATCTAAATTAATCAGATTTTATCAACCACAACTCCACCATTCACTCCGCATCCGCAAGAGGAATGACCGTATTCTGATCTTTCTTTGTACTCTTGCTGCTTACCTTTATTCCACCGGCTGACAGGACGATAATAACCCACAATACGGGTATATACTTCCGCATCCTTGCCGCAAGTAGGACATTCAAAGTGTTCCCCGTAAAGATAACCGTGATCTTCGCAGATTGAGAAGGTCGGAGTTACCGAGATATAAGGGATCTTTGTATTTGTCATGGCTTTGAGTATGAAATTACGCAATGCCTTGGTATCCGAAACAGCTTCCCCAAGGAAAGTATGAAAAACTGTTCCACCATTATAAAGAGTCTGCAATTTATTCTGATGTTCAAGAGCATAAACAACATCTTCTGTCGCGCCTACGGGCAGCAAAGTGGAGTTTGTATAATAAGGAACATCGTCTCCGGAAGTATAAATATCCGAATAAAGATTCTTATCAATCTTGGCTAAGCGGTAACAAGTGCCTTCACCGGGAGTTGCTTCAAGGTTGAACAGATTGTCTGTTTCTTCCTGAAACGTAACTACGAGATCACGAAGATGGTGCAGAACACGCTGCATCAATCTAACCCCGGCATCCGTTTCAATCCCTTTGCCAAGCAGATTTTGACAAGCCTCAGCTCCACCGATCAAACCGATTGTGCTGAAATGCCCTTTGAATCCGTTCTTCAGGTAATGCTGGGAGAACGGGAACATACCGCTGTCAAAATTGGCGGAAACAAGTTTACGTTTGAACTCTAGAGAATCCTTGGCAAGAGTCGCATACTCAGCAACCAGATCAAGGAAGTCTTCTTCACCCTGAGCAAGATAAGCAAGCTTAGGCAAATTCAAGGTAACAACACCTATAGAACCGGTCAGGTCGCCTGCTCCGAAAAGACCACCGGTCTTTTTACGGATTTCGCGGACATCCATCTGCAAACGACAGCACATGGAGCGGACATCTTCTGGATTCAGGTCGGAGTTGATAAAGTTCTGAAAATAAGGCGCACCGTATTTGGCTGTCATTTCCAAAAGGAGCTCGCCAACTTCTGTTTCCCAAGGAAAATCAGGAGTCACGTTGTAAGTGGGAATAGGGAAGGAGAAAATACGTCCGTCAGCATCACCCTCGAGCATTACTTCAACAAACGCTTTATTGATCATTTCCATTTCAACGGCATATTCACCATATGTCGTATCTTGAAATTCTCCGCCGATGATAACCGGTTCGCTGGCAATATGTTTCGGAGGAACCATATCAAAAGTGAAGTTTGTGAAAGGACTCTGTCCACCCCAGCGAGAGGTTGTATTCAGATTAAAAATCAATTTCTGGATAATCTGCTTAACACGGGCATAGTCGATCCCATCATATCTGATGAAAGGAGCAAGATATGTATCTACGTTGTTAAAAGCCTGCGCTCCAGCCCATTCATTCTGTAATGTTCCAAGGAAATTGACCATCTGTCCGGTAACAGAATCAAAATGTTTAGCCGGAGAAGACGAGCAACGTCCATGAAGACCGAAACCTTCGATAAGAAGATCGCGCAAAGACCAACCGGCGCAATACCCGGCAAGCCCGAAAGAGAGATCATGGATATGAAAATAGCCATGTTCGTGAGCAAGTCTGATTTCTTCAGGATATTTTTCAAGACAATAACGAGCCTGAACAGCTCCGGACATATGCAGCATTAATCCCTGAAAGGAATGCCCCATATTAGAATTTTCATTCACCCGCCAGTCTGAACGGTCCAGATAACTTTCGATAGTTCCGGTGATATCCAGATAAGCTTCGTCCTGCTTACGCAGTTCACGTCTTTTTTCACGATAGATTATATAACGTTCAGCAACGGAATAAAGACGACTCTCCATCAGCACCAGCTGAACCATATCCTGAACTGTTTCCTGCTCAGGAACGTCCATCTCAGCGAGCTTCTGCTCAACTTTTTTACCAAGACGCTTACTTAACAACGGATCTTTGATCCCGCTGGCTTTAAGCGCCTTGAAAATTGCTTCAGAAATTCTGGCTGTTGACCAGGATTCAAGTCTTCCGTCACGTTTTAAAATTTGTTTTGGCATCAATATTACCTGTTAAGGGGTTGTCCGCACAGAAAATTATCCACAGTACAAAGCACAAGAATTAGCGCAGCTTAAAAGCTGCCGAAATACAAGGCTCCCGCTTGGATATTATGATCTGAGCTTGTGGCGCAGGCGGCCCGGAAGGCACATCCCGCAGGACTTTGAACCGGAGACCCTAAGTGTCAAAAACACGGGGCATCCGGAAATGGGAAAAATACCTGCAAAAGGCAGGCAGGCTTCAGTCAGGGGGCTGGCTCTTAATTCTCCTTAACGAAGAAATTATACAGCGGCAGAACCGCCCCGGAATCTAACCGGGTTCCCTGGAATGGTCCGAGATTGTCGGACAGCTGAAGTACAAACACGACTTAGGGGATTCTAACAAACCTTCGAATTGGGTCAAGAACTTCTAGACATTTTATCGAAAGTTTCCTCTCAGCCCTTGGGAGAGTAGGGATGAGAAGGCAACGAACACAACTTATCCACAATTGTTCATTTCTTGTTCATAACTTTTTAACAATCTGTTTTTATGACAAAATATTTATAACAATTTTAAATAACTCAAAAAGACTTATTCATTTTCTCCAAACAGCTCAAAAAAACTTCGCGCTCTGAATCTGACATTTCAGAAGTAAGCTCATCAATCAGACGTAAATGCAACCGATCATGCTCTGCAAACATAGCTTCGCCAGATTCGGTCAATTCAACAACAATTGATCGGCGATCCGAGTCGTGAGGTTTACGACAGACAAACCCCTTACTTTCAAGCCTGTCGACGAGAACAGTCAAAGTTCCGGTAGTTATGCCCATAAGTTGCGCAAGCTCTTTCATCCGTTTGGGTTTATGAATGCCGAGCACCTCAAGGATATGCATCTGAGGCAGGGTTACCCCTTTCCCACGCACGATATCATGCTCCCATGATGACAACTTTTCGTAAAATTCTATAACCGAGTGATTAAGCTTGCTTAAAAGGGCCACTGACTCTCCATTTCATTACATCGTTGTATAGCTGTATATTCCAAAAGCTATTGTCATTACACCCGCAGTTCTCATAACAAGAGGTTCCACCCAGCCCTGCTCCAACGTACGGACAAATCCGGCTGCTTTATAAATTGCATAAATCACAACGGAAAGCGCAATAGCGGTTCCAAGTGCATAGCTTGCAAAGACTGCTGTACCCTTCAAAACACTGCCGGAATCAAGAGCATACGAATACATAATTGCAACAGTCGGACACGGCACTACCATATTAAAAAAGCCTACAGAAAACAGTCCCCAAAAAGTCACACTGCGAATTGCAGATTTTGATTCAGAGTGATGATTTCCGCACTGGCAATCATGCTCGTGCCCGTGATGATGGTCAGGATCGTGGTTATGACTGTGCTCATGGTCATGTCCTTGGTCAGGATCATGGTCATGGCCGTGAAGCAACTCCGGCTTAATAATTAAAACAGCCCCCAGAGCGACCAAAACACAAACGGTGATAACATCCACGACGTAAGTTAGCGAAGCAGGAATCGTCAAGGATATCGACCCCAAAGTAAAGCCGATAACAAGACAGGCAAGAGTTGTACCCATAATAAAAGCAGAGGTCAGAGAAAACACGCGCCCGCCCTTCTTTTCCCCATAAATAAAAGGTGCAAGAATAAGCCATGAATGACCGCACGGATTAATCCCGTGAATAAGTCCCAGAAAAAGGCTGCTTTGCAATGCGACGAGAAATATTGTTTCAAATTCCATAAGAATCCCTTTGTTTTTTTGTTTGATATTCAAACAATCAGTGTTTCAAGGTTTCTTGCATAGACTTAGTTTGATAGTCAAACAATATTTTCATAAAAAAACTTAGCCTCCTTGAAGAAACTCAGTCCTATTAGTTGGTATAAAACCATATTTTAATTACTTAACCAGCACCCCATAAGCCTTTTCGGCATTCTTATAGGCTATTTTTTCCGCAACATCGCGAGGCAATTGTCCGAGAACAACGCGTTGCAGGAAAACAACAGATAGATAGTCTTTCCAGAGTTTTTTCATATGTGCATCAGTTGCAGCCAGAATTCTGTCCTGAAATCTAATCAGAAAATCGCGCCACTCGGGCTTCAATTTCATACATTCCAACATCGGTCTTCCGATTTTTTCAAGTTTATCAGAGTCCTGAAAGTCATCCATAAGAACGTGCTTTTTGGACATTGTCATATACACATTGGGATGACGCTCAAGAAATTCCGTGGCCTGCTCTACTGAAGCAAAGGCCATATGCGGAATAATAAATATCTGGTCAGGCCAGTCACGATACAGCTTATGAAAACGGGGAAAATCGCGTTCAGGAGCATAAACCTCAAAATGAGTCATCAGCGGAGTTTTGATTTCGGAAAGACGGGTCAAAAGTTCTTTTGTGCCCCGAAGAGCAGGATCAGTATACCTTTCACCTGAACTATATGTTTTACCAGACTTTTTATCAGCATGAGTATAAAGAATCTCGCCCACAAATCGATAGTTGTGGTCCACAATTCCCCTCATCGTCGCATCAATAAAGCGAGAACTGACATCACGCTTATGCCTGAAATATTTAGGAGCACCGAGCACAATCAGATCAGGATTCTTCTTTGCAAGCTTCAGAACCGCTTTTTCATTCTGCCCCAGACTTTTTCTACTACGGGCGAAAAGCGCAAGTTTATCAACTCCAGCTTTACGAACCAGCATAATTGCCTGCTTCATGTTCACAGTTTCATCAATCTGCGACATGGCATCAAAAAAAGGACCGTCATAATAATCCACACCTGAGGGAATTCCCTGATCAAGACGAGTTACACAACGAGCATAAATCTTGTTCGCCTTTTTCCACTGGTACTCACCATCAGGAGCAACTCCTGACTCCAATTGTCCGAACAGTTTGCGGCCCAGTTTATCTTTAAGACACTCCGACATCGTCGGACTGAGATTTTTATAGGGAGCTAAATCCACCGCCCCGAGAGTTGTCGGAATCAGTAATAGCCAGATAATTAAAAAAAGGAGTTTTCTCATTATGATTCCTTCCTTTTTACGAGTACGGTGTTGCCATTTTCAAAGGCAGGACAATTTCATCAGTCCATAAAATTAATATTAACAAAAGGTTGAACAATAAAATAGATGCCCATGCCTGCGATAAGAACACCCGCAAAGCGGCGAAACAAAGTCCCGCCACGTTGCCATGTACTACTGGACAACATTTTTTGAACCAGAGCCGCTGATCCACCGGCAACAGCAATAGGAATACAATGCCCGAGACCAAAAAGGACAATAAAGACAATACCAGTAAAAATCTTTTCCTGCACTGTAATAACAGCCAAGATAGGAGCAATAAAACCAAAGGTGCATGAGCCGGACAGCACGCCGTAGGCAAGTCCCAAAATAAAGGCCCCGGACATCCCTTTAACCTTTAACTTGGACATGAGCCCCCCAGACATAGAACATCCCGAAAATCCCAGCATGTCCAAAGCAACCCAGATAAGAACAAATCCGACTATAACCGTCCAATATGGGCCGACATCGCCCAGCATACGCCCGAGAAAAGCGCATATCACGCCAATGACCGCGATTGTAATAAACAGCCCCACAGTGAAAACCACGGCATAAAGAGTGGCCAGTTTACCCTCAACTAATTTATTCTGACCGGCGACATACCCGACAATTAGCGGAATCGATGCAAGATGGCAGGGGCTGAAAAGCACGCTCACCATTCCCCACAAAAAACACCCCGCCGCCCCGAGAATTAGGCCACCGGTCATCCACTCATTAATAAGGATAAAGAACTGATCCATACGGTTACTCTACGCCCAGCCCTTTAAGCACTTTTACAATTTCTTCCTTACTGAAATAACCCGTGTGACGCATTTTCTCTTTGCCGTCTTTGTCATAAAAAATCTGAGTCGGTATGGTACTTATACCAAATTGAGAAGCTTCATCGGGATTTTTCCAGACATCAATAAAGACAATCGCCGCTTTACCCTCATACTCCTTCGACAGAGATTCGATAACCGGAATCATCATTTTACAGGGCACACACGCTTTAGCCCCAATATCAACCATTGTGACCATACCTTTAACGGGAATCGCCTGAGGAGCTCCGGATATAAGTTCTTCCGCTGTGGGATTTGCTAAAGAACTCGCAGGGACAACTACGCTGAGGAGCATTAGAACTAAAAAAAATTGTTTTATACTCTGATTTACTTTCATACAAAAACCCCTTTTGCTCACCCGCAAGGGCTGACCTTTAATATTAACCAGTTATCCAACCGAGAACGTCATTCTTGCTTGGAACTCTTCCAACAATCTTCACTTCTCCATCAATCGCAACAGCAGGAGTGGAAAATACCCCATAAGAAGCAATTTCTTGAAAATCTGAAATCTTTACAACTTCAATTTCAAGCCCTGCTTCAAGCACAGCTTCCTTCACTATTTTTTCAGCCTTCGCACATTTGGGACACCCAGGTCCCAGAACTTGAATTTTCATACTTATTCTCCTTTTAGATTGCTAAAGAGCAACATCTTTTGGCAAAAAAACCAACATCACTACTATGTTCACGATTTGCTTGTTTGCTTATTTGGCAATTTAGCCAAATATTTCTTTTTGTCAACTATACCTCCTGACCGCTGGCACAACACATGCATATTTTTATTATAAAAAGCAAAATTTGCCTATGAATATTGCTGAGTCCACTATGAATTAAGCAACCAGGTATCCGACAACAATATTATCGGACTTCACCTCATGCCGGACAGAATTGAATTACAAAGCTGATCACCTGTGATTACAACATGTTCCTAAAGCTTCTACACAGTTTATCAGCTCATTGTGGACTAAATGCGGAGACCAAAATGGATAAACGCGAGCACAATAAACTTTTCAACGAGTATGAACTGGCATCAATGCTCGAGAATAATATAAACAGCATCAAATCTCAGGTGAAGGCCATCAAGGGGAAAGATTTTCTTAATACACCTGCGGATAAAATTATCGGTCGGCTGGTTATAAAAAATTCATTGAACCAGTTAAAGCTTTACGAACACCTTATACGCGCACACCTCCCGATCAAATGCAAGATCGACATTTCGGACGACTCTTTAAGATTCACCGACGGTAGAAACCGTCAGAGTTTTATCGATGGTATCAAGGTCCGTATTGAAATCCCCTTCTCCGGGGATGATAGACTTTGGCAGTTGCAACCGTCCGTTTTCCACGTGGGCGGTGGACCGGCTTTCAAAGTAAAAAAAGGCAGGATCGTCAAAGACTATATCCTGCCACAGCATGCAGACCATGATCAGGTCAAATCTGAATTACTGCAAAACCTAAGCGAGATCAAAAAATATCTTCACTGGCAGGACATGGATATCCAGCGATACAAAGAGGCAATACGTAAAACAGCTGAAGAGGCTGTAGCGGAACGAAGAGCCAAGTCAGTGGACTTCAGCCCTATCGACGTACGAAAAAAACTTTGTTGCTCTCATGGGAACCGTACTGACAAAAAAAATGAACCAACACTCTCTGAAAAAGATTTCATAAATATTATCAAAGTAATCAGACATACTGGATGCAGTTGCGAAAGGACGCCCAAAGTTTTCAGGGTTCATAATGAAAACGAGTTGCGCGACATCATCATTTCCACCCTCAACACTCAGTTTGAGGGCAACACAAAAAATGACATTTTCATGAAAGAAGGAAAGACATCCATATCCATCTCACAAGATGGGAAAAGTGTCTTTGTTGGCATTTGCAAGATATGGAGCGGTGAAAAAAGATTCATGAAAACCATCGATCAGCTTCTGAACTGTGAGTCATGGCAAAGCTGCAAAACAGCTCTAATCATATTCAATAAAAACCAAAAAGATTTTTCAGAAGTGCTGAATCTCGCAATGCAGATGATAATGGCACACCCGAATTTCATATCCTTTGACAATGAGTTTGATGAAAATGAATGGCATTTCACAATGCAAGCCAGAAATGACAAATCATGCAGAATAAGTATGCGTGTAATGATTTTCAATCTCTATGCCGAAAGAATAAAACCATGCCTGCGCCTAACTAAACAGGAAATGGATTTCTTCAAGGCCGGAGGTAATTAGCCTTCCATTTTTATAAAAGTTTTATTATCTTGACAATCAATAAAAACTTGCCCATTTTTCCAAATACTTATCTTGTGATGATAAATTATTGTTTGTATTTTAATAATGCTCACTGATCCTGCCACACTTTTCTGGACAGTTAGTTAAGCCACAAAAATATTTTCCTGACAGTTGATTTCAAATTCATCAG